>NZ_SCKY01000028.1:0-37490 GCF_004100315.1 Hydrotalea sp. AMD
TAGTTGAAAACATACGCCGAGATGCTTTTAAAACCACATAGCTGAAAAAATAAACGAATTCACTGGGCGTATGGCTGTGCCTACGCCCTGCTTTTTTGTAGCATCCGCTACACTCAACCAATGATGATAAAATGATTTCCCGTAGCAAATGCTACATAAAAATTCGGCGTAGTTGAAAACATACGCCGAGTTACGTTTATAAATTTATAGCTTTTGCTACATCTACAATTCTGCTTTTAAAAAATGATTATCCATAGCCAATGCTACAAAAAAATCGGCGTAGCTGAAAAACTACGCCGTTGTGCATATATACGATTACGTTAACTTTCGTTGCTTACAAATGATAGCCATTTTGGTAATTCCGTTTTACAAATGCATTGGCAGCATCAAAATTGGTTACCCGCATATTCGCGCCATCCCATTGCAATTGAATATTTCGGCCGGGATAAATAAAGCTATTGGGATTCTTGGGATTGGGCTCCTGAATATTGTAACTTCTAATCGCCAGATTACCCATAATGACAATTTCTGTTAAGGGACCGGCTAAATCGAAGTTAGAGCTAAGTTCTTTTTGCTCCTTACTGCCATAACCGGCAATACAGGCTTCTACCCAGGCGGCATAATGGCCATTGGCACTACCGGGTACCCGTGCAATGGTTTGGGGCACATGTACTTCTTCATTTCGAGATAGAGGCAATAATTTAGGATTTTCAGCATAGGTGGAAGCCATCATTTTCCCCTTACTGCCTACAAATAAAATGGCATTGCCGCCATCGCCAAATACATCATTTGGCCCCAGCTCTTCCGGACGGTCGGGTTGTATGCCACCATCCATCCAATGCAATTTAACGGTACGGCCATTGACGTTGAACGTTAAGGTAATATGTGAAGCAATAGGACCACTTTCCGGATGGAAGGATCTTGTCCATGGCTTGGTGTATTGTGTAGCTACACTACATTCTGCGGCGGTAGGATAACCCAAACCCAGCACACGGAATGGCGCTTCCATTAAATGGCAACCCATATCGCCCAATGCACCGGTACCATAATCCCACCAACCGCGCCAGTTAAAAGGCAACAGGCCATCCACATATTCTTTTAGGGGAGCTGTACCCTGCCATAATTTCCAATCTAATCCGGCAGGTATATTTGGATCAGGAGCGGGCCAGCCCATACCCTGTGGCCATACGGGACGGTCGGTAAAACAATATACGGTATCTACTTCACCAATAATGCCGGCATTGTACCATTCTCTTAACTGCCGAACACCATCACCGGAAGCACCCTGGTTACCCATTTGTGTTACCACTTTATATTGATGGGCGGCTTTAGTCATGGTACGGGCTTCATAAATATCGTGCGCCATGGGTTTTTGCACATACACATGTTTGTGCAATTGCATGGCAGCCATGGCTATTACCGCATGCATATGGTCGGGGGTAGATACAGATACCGCATCAATGCTATTGTGCATTTTATCGAGCATTTCCCGATAGTCTTTATAATAAGCTGCTTTAGGATAACGGGCACGGCTTGTCTTTGCCATACGGTCATCTACATCGCATAAACCCACAATATTGGCTTTGCCGCTTTGGTAAAAATTCCATAAATCGCTTTCGCCTTTTCCGCCTATCCCAATACCGGCAACATTCAGTTTATCGCTAGGCGCAATAAAGCCTTTGCCTAAAACATGGCGCGGAACAATATAGAAGCCGGTAGCGGCTAATGCAGTATTGCGTAAAAAATTGCGGCGGGAATGGTTGGTTGAAGCATCGTTCGATTTCTTTTTCATACGGTTGTGTTGATTGATATGGATAAATATGCTTTACACTATTTTGTACAGGCAATAGGATGAAACTACCAGCGATTGCAGGCCCCATTCCTCTATGCACTTCTTAAAAAATTAGCGCAATGAATGTAGTGATTAATCAAGAATATAAAAAAAGAATTGGGTAAATGGCTATCTGTTTTGTTAGCCAATGAATGTGCAGGAAATGGGAGGAAATGGCGGTCTGTATTCGGTTTGCAACGGGCGAATCTATTTTTTCGCATTAACCTGTTACTGATGAAGCAATGATTTTTTTTGATGAATATCAATTGAAGGCGAAGTGGGATGTGGTGTATGCAGCTGTAATTAAGTATCCCTCGCCAGCCCATTCATCACGCTGTGGTAAGATGTAACATTTTTTGAAGGGTGTAACTAAAAATAGTTAGCCTATTTAATTTGTTATGATGATGCGTTGGTTTGTATAACGCAGCATCCAGGAATGGATGGTTTTGGATAAATAGCTTAAAATAACAATAAAAGTAAATCCATCTACCCAAATAAACTACACACAACATTACAGTGCATTGCATATATTTTAAAACGGATTAGCCCCGAAAGCACATTTTGTAATTGATTAAAAGAATGGATGAAAACCTGTCTACTGGCCAGACAAAATAAATGGGGTTTCCTAAAAACCGGTTAGAAGAAGCACTATGGAAATGAGTATTGTTTACAATGATTAATACCTGAAATACATTTATATTTTTTATAATGTAAAAAGTATACAAAAAACACAACCACTGCTATAAAAATTGCCTTTACAATTTTTTTAAGGAAGCTGAATTCAGGAATAAATTAAATGGTTGCATGAATGATTAAAAAACAGAGGTATTAGTAAAACCTGTAACCCTATTTTGTTTCCAATAACCACCAGAAACGCTTTCTGGGCTTTAGCACATAGTTTTTACGGATATAGGTTTTAATATGGTTCATGGCTTCGTCGTAATCATCTGTAAACAGTACCAAATCCATATCACTACGTGTAATGGTACCCTGTTCAGCCATTTCTTCTATAAAATCCATTAATGGTTTATAAAATTCTTTTCCAAATATTACAATTGGAAACTGAGTAATGGTGCGGGTTTGCACTAAGGTAAGGGTTTCAAAAAACTCATCCATGGTACCAAAACCACCGGGCATAATAATAAATGCATACGAATATTTTACCATCATTACTTTTCGGGAAAAGAAATGATTAAAGGTAAGTGAGGTATGCACATAAGGATTGGGTTTTTGTTCAAAAGGCAGTTTAATATTGCAACCCACCGACTGACCGCCATTTTCAAAAGCGCCTTTATTAGCGGCTTCCATTGTGCCCGGTCCGCCACCTGTCATGGTAGTAAAACCCATTTTAGCAATTCGTTTCCCAAATTCTTCTGCTGCCAGATAGTATGGATGATTGGGTTTAAACCTTGCGCTTCCAAATACCGTAATACAGGGGCCTACAAAATGCAATACCCGAAAACTATTCAAAAACTCTATGAATACACGCCATGCAAATTTCAATTCATGTACTCGGGGCTTAGAACCCTCTAAATAAAAATTCTGCGTGGCCGGAATAATTCTTTCGCTTGTCTTCATAATAATCCACTTAAAACATTTCCTGATGAAAGCCCTGCGCCTTTGTCTATTATTTCAATAGAATAAAGCATGCGGGGTAAGGTTTACATTTCAAATTACGGTAATTAATGAATTGAAATCAAAAAATTGCAGGTTAACATTTACACAATACTTTTGCGGGCAATTTCATATACCCTATTGATAAACCCATGAAGGAAATAGCACTATCAACCATACAAACCATCGGGGGAGTTGAATAAACAGGTTAAACAGCAGGCAATCAAAATATAAAATACAAACTATGAAGCGTAAGTTAAGAGCATTGGCCATGGTGATGATTTGTGTAGCAGGCAGCATGCATTTGGTAAAAGCACAAACAACAGGCACAACAAAACACAAAAAAAATAGAAAAGGAGAATTTTATTTTTCATGGGGTTACAATAAAGAGTGGTATACCCACAGCAACATTAAAGTAGTACAACCGGCATTAGGTAACGATTATACTTTCAAAGCCGTAAAAGCACACGACCATATTGGTTGGGATGAAGGTATTTTGCGCATTCCTATTTCCATTCCGCAATACAATTACCGTTTGGGATTTTTAATTAACAGAAAAAAAGATTTGTTTTTTGAAATCAACTTCGACCACACCAAATATATTTTTGCCGACCAGAATGCACATATTACGGGCAAACTGAACAACCGGCAGGTAGATACTACGGTTGCTTTTAATGAACCCAATGGCTTTGCCTATTATTTAAATAATGGTGCTAATTTTTTATTGTTTAATTTAGTAAAACGCTGGCATATTTACCAAACGGGTGATGGCAATTTAAAAATAGATGCCTTGGGCAAAGGTGGCATTGGTCCTGTTATTCCGCATGTACAAAATATGTTGTTTGGGCAAAATAACGATGCCGGCTTTCAGTTGGGTGGGTGGAATATGGGTTTTGAAGGCGCCGTGCGTGCTACCTTTTTTAAATATGCTTATTTAGAATTTGCCAACAAGGTTGATTATGCACGTTACAGCAATTTAAAAGTGTATGAAGGCCGTGCCAAACAAGCTTTTGGAACCTATGAGCTGGTGTTAAGTTTGGGTTTTACTTTCCCCACAGGCAAAGTAATTCAAGTGAATTAATACAATAACCGCTATTCCACATTCAGTTAAAAAATTGAACCATGGCAACAAAAAATATGCGTATTATTTCATATAATGTAAACGGCATTCGTGCTGCCACTAAAAAAGGTTTTGTGGAATGGCTGCAAACCGATCCTGCTGATGTAATTTGTTTACAGGAAACCAAAGCCGTTAAAGAAGATGTAGACAGCAGTGCTTTTGAAACATTAGGCTACCATACCTATTGGTTTTCGGCGCAAAAAAAGGGATATAGCGGCGTAGCGGTTTTCACCAAAATAAAACCCGATGCTGTTTTTTGGGGCCACCAAAAAGAACAAAGCGATTTTGAGGGAAGGGTAATACGATTAGATTTTGGAGCCATTACGTTAATCAATGCCTACTTCCCATCCGGCACCAGTGGCTCTGAACGGCAAACCTATAAATACCATTGGTTAGATGAGTTTTTAGATTATTTAAAAACATTACGCCAAACAAGGCTGCAATTAATTATTACCGGCGATTATAATATTGCACATACAGAAATAGATATTCATGATCCTAAAGGCAATAAAAATTCATCGGGATTTTTACCGGAAGAAAGAGCCTGGATGGACAAATTTTTAGCAGCAGGATTTGTTGATACTTTTAGAACCTTACATCCTACACAAACAGGTGCTTATTCATGGTGGAGCCAACGATTCCCTTCGGTACGTTTACAAAATAAAGGATGGAGAATTGACTATATATGTATTACGAATAACCTAAAGGATGAATTAACAGAAGCTGCAATTTTTCCCGATGTAAAACACAGCGACCATTGTCCTGTATTTGCAAGTCTTAAATTAAGTGTATGATTATTTATAATATAACATCACATATTGCGACACCTATCATTTCCGATTGGCTACAATGGATGAAAGCCGAACACATACCTGCCATTATGCAAACCGGTTGTTTTGAACAATACCAATGGGTTGAATTATTAGAAACCGATGAAAGCGAAGGAAAAACCTATGCCATACAGTTTTATGCGCCCTCTATTACACAGATAAAACGCTTTAGAAATGAATTTGAACGGTTATTACATGAGCAAATTCAGCAAAAATGGGGACAGCAAATGCTTAGTTTTAGTACACTTATGCAAGTTGTGCATTGAATGTGGAAAGCTTTTTTACCACTATTTTTTCATTGAACAAACTTCCCTATATTTCCCGTAAACCCTTGCTGTGTCTCATTTTCTATGATTAAGCATGCAAAACCCTTGTCCACAGTGCATTTCAGAGGATTAAACCCTTATACTATTGAATATTGAAATAATGATATTTTTAGGGAAAGCCTTGTGCTTACAGTATTTTGGGGCAAAACATGTGCTCAAAAAAAATGAAAAAATATTTTGTTAATTGGTAAAAGCCTATACATTTGTTTTTGTTATTTAACTAATTAAACAATCATCTATGAACAAGGCTGAATTAATTGCAAAAATTGCAGAAGACGCTGAAATCACTAAAACACAGGCAAACGCTGCTTTAGATTCATTTGTTGAAGCAGTAACCAAAACTTTAAAAGGTGGCGGTAAAGTTACTTTAGTAGGTTTTGGAACTTTCTCTGTTTCTAAACGTGCTGCCCGTACAGGCCGTAACCCACAAACCGGTGCACCTATTAAAATTAAAGCAAAAAAAGTTGCCCGTTTTAAAGCAGGTAAAGAATTAAGCAGCAAAATGTAATTTTCTGCACTACAGAATTAAATCCTGCTGTTTCAGCAGGATTTTTTATTTTTGTTCCTCACACAAATATTAAAAATCATTTCATTATGGGTAGAGGCGACAAAAAAACTGCGAAAGGAAAACGTTTTAAAGGTTCTTTCGGCAAAAGCAGACCACACAAAAAACAAAATGAAAAAAAAGAAGTGGTGAAAGCTTCCTAACAAATCATTCAATGCAGGCTGTCTCAATGTTAGACGGCCTTTTTTTATAACTACACTTCCCATCCATTCTGCGGCAACAAATATTTTGTTACCACCATTAGTAATTTTTTTAATGCAGGCTTGTATATCTTCCATTTTTTTTAATGCCATCACTTCCCACTCATCAACTTTTTAGGCAGTCAATATGTTTTTGTATTACTTTAGAATTTCATTCAAAGGAATTGCTGTGTGGTAACCATTACCGGCATTCCATTCACAAAAACCATGCACATGAATATTGTAAAAACAGCGTTTTGCAGTGCTACGTTAAGCGTTGCATTATTCACCGGTTGTAAAGAAAAGCCGGCAAAGCCATCGGCATTTATTGACCTGAGTGCCATTGACACATCGGTAAAGCCGGGTGATAATTTCTTTTTATATGCAACCGGCAATTGGATGAAGAAAACATCCATTCCGGCTTCAGAAGTAGGTGCCGGCTCTTTTCTAGATTTGTATAACCGCACCAAAAACAACATTCACACCATTTTAGAAGAAGCAGAAAAAAATCCGGGGCAGGCAGGCAGTATTCAACAAAAAGTAGGCGACTTTTTTGCATCGGGTATGGACTCAGCTAAAGTTGATCAGTTGGGCTATACGCCCATTCAGCCTTTTCTTACTGCCATCAACAGCCTTAAAACCCCCGAAAACATGATTCAATATGCAGCTCAGGCACATACCCGCGGCAGCAATATGCTATTCGATTTTGGCGTGTATCCCGACGATAAAAACAGTATGGCTACCATTGCCGTATTTGGGCAGGGTGGCTTAGGTTTACCCGACCGCGATTATTATTTTAAAACAGATGCTGCTACTCAGGCTGTAGTGGCTGCATATAAAACTTACATGCAAAAGTTATTGATGCTAACCGGCACCGATAGCATTACCGCAGGCAAACAGGTAGAACTGGTGTATGCATTGGAGAAACAAATGGCAGAAAGCCATAAAACCAATGTTGCCCTTCGCGACCCGCAAACCAATTATCATAAAATGGCGGTAAGCCAACTTGCCAAAACAATGCCCAATTTACAATGGCCCATGTTGTTAAAAACATTAAATATTCAGGTTGATTCAGTAAACATACAGCAGCCCGATTTTTTTGCCAAACTCAATCAATTAATTGTTACACAGCCCTTAGGCACCTGGCAGTTGTATTTGCGCCTGCATACCATTAACAGTGCAGCACGTATTTTAAGCGCCCCATTTGTACAGGCATCATTTAACTTTTACGGGAAGGCATTGAGCGGACAAACACAAATGAAGCCCCGTTGGGAAAGTGTTTACCGTACCATTGACAGCCAAATTGGAGAAGCGTTGGGACAATTGTACGTAGAAAAATATTTTACCAAAGAAGCCAAACAACGTATGGATGCATTGGTGCATAATTTACAAACCGCCTTTGCACAAAGGATAGACCGTTTAGACTGGATGAGCGATTCAACCAAACAAAAAGCCAAAGAAAAATTACAGGCATTTATTAAAAAAATTGGTTATCCCGACAAATGGAGAGATTATAGCAAAGTAAATATTGACCGCAATCATTATTTTGACAATGTAATGGCAGCAGAAGCCAACAATTATCAATACATGATACAGAAATTGGGCAAGCCGGTAGATAGAACAGAATGGGAAATGACACCCCCTACCATCAATGCTTACTACAATCCATTATACAATGAAATTGTATTTCCTGCCGGTATTCTGCAATTCCCTTTCTTTGATCCCAAGGCCGATGATGCCATTAATTATGGCGGCATAGGCATGGTAATTGGCCATGAAATGACCCACGGTTTTGATGATCAGGGTGCGCAATACGATAAAGAGGGCAACCTGAAAAACTGGTGGAGTAAAGCCGATTACGATCAGTTCAAAAACAAATCGCAACAAGTTGTTCATTTGTACAATGGATTTACGGTATTGGATAGCGTGCATGTAAACGGCTCGCTTACCACCGGAGAAAACATGGCCGATATAGGAGGTATTGCCATTGCCTATGATGCATTTAAAATGACTAATGAAGGACAGGACAGTACCCAAAAAACAGATGGCTTTACACCCGACCAGCGCTTCTTTTTATCATTAGCCCAAATTTGGCGTTCTAAAGAAAAAGATGCTTACACCCGTAGGTTAATTAATACCGATCCCCATTCACCTGCTATGTATCGGGTAAATGGCCCCTTAATGAATTTTACCCCTTTCTACAAAGCATTTCATGTGGTGCCGGGCAATAAAATGTATTTACCCGAAAACGAACGGATAAAAATCTGGTAATCTTTTCATACGCATCCCAACATTTGCCGGTTCTTTATTCCCGAAAGAACCGGCATTTTTTTGCAATTACGCAAAGGTTTGTGCATTAAAAAGGGTATAATTTAATGGCCACTTGCATTGTTTGCGTTTTTTATTGCTTATTTTTAAGCATCCCTAACCACAAACCAACGATTGCTATGTTAACCCCCACACAACGCTTTACTGCCTTAGATATATTCAGAGGCATGACCATTTGTTTCATGATTATTGTAAACACCCCTGGTGGTCCATTATCGTATGCGCCGTTACAACATGCCCACTGGAATGGATTTACGCCAACCGATTTGGTATTCCCTTCTTTTCTTTTTGCGGTAGGAAATGCCATGAGTTTTGTAATGCCCAAATGGGCAGGCAAAGCCAATAGCTGGGTAGTAGGCAAAATTTTAAAACGCACCCTGCTCATTTTTTTATTGGGTTACCTGATGTATTGGTTTCCTTTTTTTCACTTTGATGCACAACACCATATACAAGCAGCACCATTTGCCAACACACGTATTATGGGTGTGTTACAACGGATAGCCCTTTGCTATGGCATTGCATCGCTGCTCATTTGGTTTTTAAAACCTAAAACTGCTTTATATATTGGCATTGCCCTATTGTTTATTTACTGGGCCATTATGTATTATTTGGGCGACCCTACCGATCCCTATGGCATGACTACCAATGCAGGTTATTACTTAGATGTTTGGTTAATGGGCCCCAACCATATGTATCATGGCGAGGGGGTTGCCTTTGACCCCGAAGGCTGGCTTAGCACCATTCCCGCCATTGCCAATGTAATTGCAGGTTATATGGCAGGCGCCTTTATTCAGAAAAAAGGAAATACGTATGAAACCCTCACCAAATTATTATTAGCAGGTTTTGGATTATTTGTATTGTCGTATTTCTGGAACTTCTCCTTCCCCATCAACAAAAAATTATGGACCAGTGCATTTGTATTGCATACCGTTGGGTTAGACTGTATGATGATAGCTGCCGTTATGTATTTTGTAAGCTTCAAAAATTTAGGCGAAAGTAAAATCAGCTATTTCTTTCAGGTATTCGGAAAAAATCCGCTATTCATTTATCTGTTGTCAGAACTATTGGTAACGGTATTTTACATGATTCCCATTGAAGGATACCATGGCGTTATTCAGTGGTTGTACACAAACATATATAGCCATGCAGGTGCCTATTTCGGCTCGTTTTTGTTTTCTATTTCGTATATGCTGCTTTGCTGGCTGGTTGGTTATTATTTAGACAAACGCAAAATTTATGTGCGGGTATAAATTATTGATCGCTAAACCCTTTTACCGGTTTTCGTTTTTTTGGTTTTTCATTTTTCCGGTTAAAGGGTGCAGCGGTTACAACTTCGCATACACACCGAAACCCTAACCATCGATTGGGGCTTTTATACGACATGCGTTCTTTAACCGTACAATATGCTATTGGCAAATCGTAATGCCCGCCTTTGGCTACCCCTTTTTCGGCAATCATTTCACCCACATTGCCAATCATATTGTAAATACCATATTGATTGGGGATGGAAAAACTAACCGGCATAATATCGCGTTGCCCCACCCGAAGGGAATCATCATCCGGATAACGGCAATTAAAATTTTTAACAGAATCGCCTTTATACAGGCTGTAAATACCCGTATAACCATAGGGATATTTTATAGAATCTAATTTCCCATTGGCTGCCAACTCCCATTCAGCCTCAGTGGGCAGGCGGTAGGTAACACTTCTAAAAGGAGGATGCGGCATGCGTGCCAGCAATTCATTTACCCGGTCGGTACGCCAGGCACAGAATGCTTGCGCCTGTTCATAACTAATACCTGCCATGGGATAATTATTGTAACTATTGCTGCGATAATAGGTTTGAATAAATTCTTCCCCTCTTTGCCGGTAAGAAATCCATACCAGCGAGTCGGGCAACATAGCGGCATAGGTAGCGGTATCATTCTCCCGGCCCAATAACCATCCTTCGGCAAAATCTTTCCAGTTGCTCACACTAATTTCATAAGCATCGATGTATAACCCCGGTTTCAGCAAAACAGTACCCGGCGGGGTTGTTACCTTATCTCCATTCACAGCTTTTTGGGTAACAAACGAAAGGCCAATGGCACTTACGAACAGCATAATTATCCAACGTATCAATAGTATTATTTTTTATAAAGTTAAGGCATTCCGTATTAACAGCAGGTTAACTAAAAGATGAATAGCGGTAAACCCATTGTAAAACCTTACCTTTGCAGCCTTAAATTTTTTTATGGATATTAGAAATATTGCGATCATTGCACACGTTGACCACGGAAAAACCACATTAGTAGACCGCATACTACAGGCTACCAAGGTTTTTAGAGACAATCAGGAAACCGGCGACTTAATTATGGACAGCAATGATCTGGAAAAAGAAAGGGGCATTACTATTTTTAGTAAAAATGCCGCTGTTACTTATAAAGACGTTAAAATCAATGTAATTGATACGCCCGGCCACAGTGATTTTGGCGGTGAAGTAGAACGAGTATTGAAAATGGCAGATGGGGTAATATTATTGGTAGATGCTTTTGAAGGCCCCATGCCCCAAACCCGCTTTGTATTGCAAAAAGCATTGCAATTAAATCTGCATCCTATTGTTGTTATCAATAAAGTAGATAAACCCAATTGCCGCCCCGATGAAGTGCATGATGCCGTATTTGAACTCTTCTTTAACTTAGATGCTACTGAAGAACAACTGAACTTCCCAACTTATTATGGCAGCGGTAAAAATGGCTGGTTTAATGACAGCCTAACCCCTACTGAAGATATTTTCCCGTTAATGGATGGCATTTTAAAACATGTACCACCACCTACCATTCAGGAAGGTTCATTGCAATTACAAATTACATCATTAGATTACTCTTCTTTCTTAGGCCGAATTGCAATTGGAAAAGTAACCCGCGGTACCATTAAAGAAAACCAGAACATTGCATTGGTGCAGGCAGATGGCAGCATCAAAAAAAATAAAGTAAAAGAATTATACGTTTTTGAAGGAATGGGCAAACGCAAAGTAACGGAAGTATTGTGTGGCGATTTATGTGCGGTTGTTGGTCTGGAAGATTTTAACATTGGCGATACCATTGCCGATACTGAAAATCCCGAAGGATTACCCATTATCAGCGTGGATGAACCTACCATGAGTATGATGTTCAGCATCAATAACTCACCCTTCTTTGGTAAAGACGGAAAGTTTGTTACCTCTCGCCACCTGCGCGACCGCCTGATGAAAGAAACAGAGAAAAACTTAGCCCTTAGAGTAGAAGATGCAGACAGTGCCGATAGCTTTTTGGTATTTGGACGGGGCATTCTGCACTTAGGTGTATTGGTTGAAACCATGCGCCGCGAGGGATATGAATTAACCGTGGGAAACCCACAGGTATTGGTGAAAACAGTAGATGGCAAGAAGCATGAACCTTATGAAATTTTAGTAGTAGATGTACCGGCTGAATTTAGTGGTAAAGTAATTGACCTTGTTACTCAACGTAAAGGTGAAATGTTGGTGATGGAGAGCAAAGGTGAAATGCAGCACCTTGAATTTGAAATACCATCAAGAGGATTAATTGGTTTACGTTCTCAAATGTTAACAGGCACAGCAGGTGAAGCTGTAATGGCCCATCGCTTTAGTGAATACAAACCCTGGAAAGGGCCTATTCCCGGAAGAAACAATGGTGTGCTGATTGCTAAATTTGGCGGTACCACTACTGCCTATTCTATCGATAAATTACAGGATCGCGGCCGTTTCTTTATTGAACCCGGCGAAGAAGTATATGCCGGACAAATTATTGCCGAGCATATTAAACCCGGCGATTTGAATGTAAATGCAGTAGAAGCTAAAAAATTAACCAACCACCGTGCCAGCGGTAGCGATGATAGTGTACGCATTACCCCAAAAATTCAATTAACATTGGAAGAATGTATGGAATACATTCAGCAGGATGAGTGTATTGAGGTAACGCCTAAAAACATCAGAATGCGTAAAGTGGTGTTGGATGAAGAAGACAGAAAAAAAGTAAGCAAAAGAATGGGTGCTGAGGTTGAATAAATAATTAAATTTTAAAAATATATAAAAAACAGCATTTATAAACTATTGCTGTTTTTTTTGCATCAAAGTAATATAAGAATAATTTTAATAAAATATATTTTAGTAGCTCATTTTGAATTCCAGATATCGTAAACAGAATTTCCCGATACAGTTATTATATCATTGATTTCGCAATTTTCTTTGTGAAAAAAAAATCTCATGAAGAAAATACTTCTGCTACAATGGCTTTTATTACCCATTATTTTATTCTCACAAAAAATTGACAGCATAAACGTACACACACTTAAAAATGTTTCAGTTATTGGTTTTAAAACCGTTCGCGGAATAGGTCACATGCCAGATTTTAAAGATGGAATTATTTATGCCGGTAAAAAAAGCGAAGTGATTATGGTAGATAGTTTGGATGCAAATAAGGCTATCAATAATACCAGACAAATTTTAGGCAGGATACCCGGATTAAATATTGTTGAAACTGAAACAGGTGGCTTTACTGCAAACGGAATTGCAACAAGGGGGCTTAACCCTATTCAAAGCATTGAAATGAATACCCGCCAAAATGGTTATAACATTAGTGCTGATATATATGGATACAATGAAGCCTATTACCTTCCTCCTATGGAAGCAGTTCAAAGAATTGAAATGGTAAGGGGTGCAGCAGCATTGCAATTTGGCGCTCAATTTGGAGGTTTGGTAAACTATATTACAAAAGATGCACCTGCCAATAAACCCTTTGAATTTTATACTTCGCAAACTGCAGGCAGTTATGGGCTTTTCAATTCTTTTAATTCAATTGGAGGTAATTTTAAAAAACTATCATATTATGCTTTCATCCAATATCGCTATATGGATGGGTACAGACCTAATAGTAAACAATGGCAGTTATCAGGTTTTGGAAAATTGCAGTATAAAATTTCTGAAAAGCTGAATGTTACAGCAGAATATTCTTTGCTTCGTAATACCATACAAATGCCGGGGGGATTAACAGATAGCCAGTTTCAGGCTAATCCCAGAATGTCAACACGTTCCAGAAACTGGCTGAAAACGCCTTGGAATATTGTTAATTTATCAATGAATTACAATCTATCTAAAAACAGCATAATTAGTATAAAGAGCACATATTTATATGGGAATCGTTCTCTGGTATGGAGAAACGAAGATGGTGGCCCGGCTGCCCAAGATACAATTGACCCCATTACAAATACCTATGTTCCTAGAGAAGTGGGGATACAAAATATGAAAAACATCACAACAGAATTCAGATTTTCGCATCAATACCAATTTGTACATCAACAAGCAACTATTTCAGGAGGTATCAGACATTCATATGCATGGTTAAAAAGGCTTGGGGGAGGAGAAGGAACTACCAACAGTGATTTTGATTTATCAATCCGGGGCGATTGGGGTTATAACTTAAATTTTACCACTACAAACATCGCTCCTTTTATTGAAAATATTTTTAAGTTCGGTGACAAGCTGTCCATCATCCCCGGTTTTAGATTTGAATATTTAAACAGTACTGCAACTGGTTATAAAACTACTAATGGAACAAAACAAAATGTTTTAGAAAACAGATCAAGAACTTTTCCATTGTTTGGCATGGGCATTTCATATAAAACAGGAACCTACACCAATATTTACGGTAATATCAGCCAGGCATACCGGCCTATTGAATATAGCCAGTTAGAACCATTCGGAATAACATCCAGAATTGACCCCAATCTAAAAGACAGTTATGGCTTCAATGCAGATTTAGGTTATAGAGGCACCATTAAAAATTATTTTAATTTTGATTTGGGTGTTTTTTATCTGGCTTATAATAATAGAATTGGAGTATTAGTACAAACAGACCCAAATACCGGAATGGAATACTCTGTACGCAAGAATATAGCGAATAGTGTTCATAAAGGTGTTGAGAATTATTTGGAATTTAATATTTTAAAATACCTGAATGCACAATCAAAAACAGGACTTAGTATTTTTAATTCGTTTGCTTTCATTGATGCCAGATATACCACCGGAGAATTCAAGGGCAACCGGGTTGAAGCTGCTGCCAAGACTATCAATCGCACTGGAATTATTTTTAATAACCCCCATTTTTCAGCAACTTTTCAGATAAATAATATTGGTGATGCTTACGGTGATGCTTCAAATGTAAAAACAAGTACTGACCCAATTGCAGGTTATATACCTGGATATACAGTTGCTGACCTCAGCATGACATATACCATCAAAAAAATTGCAATCAAAGTGGGTGTGAATAACTTAACTGATAAATCATATTTTACACGAAGAACTGATGAATATCCTGGACCAGGTATTATTCCTTCCATTGGAAGAAGTTATTATTTTGGATTTTCAACTCAATTTTAAATTTCCTGATAAAGGTAATTCACAACAAATAAAAAAATTGAGCCCAATACAAAATATCCATTTTCATAATTGGCTCAAATTAAAAGAGGCTATCTCAAAAGCAAGAGAAAGCCTCTTTTTTATGAAATTACCATAACAGAATTCTGTTTTTTATATTCTACATTTCTTCTTCCTGTACCAAAGGTTTACTGTTCTTATATAACAAATGCAACAAGCTTGGTAACACTACCAATAACAAAGGCAATGCTACAATAAATCCGCCAATTACAGCAATGGCTAAGGGTTGGTGCATTTGTGCTCCAGTACCAATACCGAGCGCCAAAGGCGTTAAAGCAATAATAGCGCCCAACGCCGTCATTAATTTGGGCCTTAACCGGGTAGAAATGGAATAAATAATCGCTTCATCTACCCTGCCCACATTGGTTTTTCCTTTTAATGAATCCCTAAACTGCAAATAAGTAAAAATGGCATTCTCACCTATAATACCCACAATCATGATGAGACCGGTATAACTACCCACATTTAACGGAGTATTGGTGAGGTAGAGTGCCAAATAACTGCCACTGATACCCAGTACTGCTACCAATATAATAATCAATGCAATTTTTACATCTCTGAATAAAAACAATATGACCCCAAACACCAGCAAACTGGCTGTAATTAAAATTACCAGCAACTCTTTAAACGACTGCTGTTGCTCTGCATAAGCACCGCCATAACTGATAAAATAACCTTGCGGCAATGCTACTTTTGCGGCCACTTTTTGTTGAATTTCCTGCATGGTACTACCCAAATCGCGATTATCTAACCTTGCAGTAACTACCCCCATATTTTGCAAATTTTCTCTTTGTATTTCTGCATCGCCACTACTTAATGCAACTGTGGCCAAATTAGTAATAGGTATTCTTTTCCCATTGGGAAGAAAAATGAGTGCTTGTTTTACCTGTGCTACCGATAATTTGGCACTGTTTGGATAAATAAACCGAATATTACTTAACTGTTCCTTATCAAATACACTACCCACCACATTGCCTTCTAAAGCACTCTGCATTTGGTATTGAAAACTGGCAGGTGTAATACCATATAGCGCCAAGGCGGTATAGTTAGGTGTAACCACCACCGACGGCCCGGCAATAACAATACCATCAAAAACATCAGCCGTTCCCTGAACAGTATTCAGCACTGCAGCCACCTGTCGGGACAGCTCTTGCAACTTCGACTGATCATTCCCAAAAATTTTAACTTCTATTGGCTGTACCGATGTCATTAAATCGCCCAACATATCGGTAATTACCTGCCCAAAGTCAATTCGCAAAGCCGGTTGCGTTGCTTCTATCTTCAACCGAATATCATTAATTACCGCTTCCGTGGTCCGGGTTCTGTTTTTCTTTAATTGTATCAGGTAATCTCCCCGATTGGGTTCTGTGATAAAAAATCCCATTTGTGTACCGGTTCTACGGCTATAAGCTTCTACTTCAGGCACTTTTACAATTATTTTTTCTACCTGCCTTAACATCCGGTCTGTTTCTTCCAATGAAGTACCGGGTGGTGAACTGTAATCCAATACAATACTTCCTTCATCCATATCGGGCAAAAAGCCGGTAGCTAATTTAGGATATACAACATAAATGGAAGCACCTAAAATTACGATGAACAATATACTGATATAAGGTTTACGGATAAAAAAACCCACCCATTTCTGTTGCTTTACTTCATGGCCATGTTTTATTTTTTTGCCTACTGCATTTACAGACGCATTGCGGGTAAACAACAAATACAAAACAGGCAACAGTAACCAGGTTACAAAAAATGAGCAGACTAAAGTAATAATCATGGTATTGGTCATTACTTTAAAATAAGCACCTGCAACACCACTCATCAATACAAAAGGTAAAAAAATAACGATGGTACTTAAGGAAGATCCCACCATGGCAGGAAATAAATAATGAATGGCTTTTTGCAACAGGGTATTGGTGGATTCGGCAGGATGTTCTTCGTGGGTGCGATGGATTTGCTCCACTACTACTATCGCATCGTCAATAATTAGACCGATAGCAGCCGCCAGTGCGCCCAGCGTCATAATATTTAATGTTTGTCCGATAGCATACAAACAGATAATAGTGAGTAAAATTGTAACCGGTATGGTAAACAGAATAACGGTACTGGCTTTCAGTGAACGCAGAAAAATAATAGCCACCACTATTGCAAGCAATAACCCTATCCATAAACTATCGCTTACACTTTTAATGGCATCTTTTACAAAATTGGCCTGCTCATAATAAGGATGTATGGTTACATCGCGAGGCAGTATTTTTTTCAGATCATTCAGTTTGGCATCCATATCGCTGCTTACCTGAATTAAGTTGGCATTGGGCTGTTTAATAACAGCCAGCAAAATACCTTCCCTTCCGTTTGCATTGATTTTGATATACTCCTTCGCTTCACGAATTTGCACATCGGCTATATCCTGCAACTGCACAATGCGCTTACCATTATTGCTGATAACAATATGTTGTAATTGATCTTTCGAAACTACCGATGCATCGGTAAGTGATAAATACAATAAATGATAATCGGCCAGATAGCCGTTCGATTTGATGAAATTAGTCTGGCTTAATGCATAGTTCACTGAATCGGGGGTAACACCCAATGCCGACATTTTATCGGTATTTACAATTAACCAGTATTCTTTTGTTTTTCCGCCAATAACCCGCACTTCAGAAACACCGGCTACCTGCGATAAAAAGGGTTTAATGGTATACAAAGCCAGCAGCTTCATATCAATGGGCGATCGGGTGTTACTTTCCAAAGAATACCCAATTACCGGCAAAATGGAAGGATTCATACGTTCCACCGTAATTTGAATACCAGGCGGTAGCGTATTCATAATTTCTGTAATTCGCGATTCAATTCTTTGTTTACTCACATCAATATTCGCATTCCAATTCAGAAAAGCAGATATCTCGCAACTTCCCCGGCTGGTAATGCTGCGTATCATGTGCAAATCAGGCACCCGCTTTACAGCATTTTCCAACTGTCTGGTAACAGTAATCATCATTTTATTCACCGGTTGTTGTCCGGCATCAGCTATGATTTTAATTTTTGGAAAAGTAATTTCAGGAAATAGTGAAGATTGCAATTTGCTGTAAGTAAACAATCCGCCCATAATGATAATGGCCATAAAAACAGCCAAAGGACTTTTATATTTTACAAAGAAATTTTTCATCCAAAAAATATTTAAAATTTGCAAAGCACCTTGACCTTACAAAAAATTAGAAATAATTTTTATTACTTTTCTGTTATACTGTACCTGATTTAGAGCTTCATTTCAATACAGTATTCTGAAAAAACTGAGTTGCCATACATGAAATATTACTTATTTTTTCAATGGAGTTGACAGAATCATCACTTTTGCAGTATCCGGCAAACCGTAATTCCCTTTTACAAGAATACTATCGGTAGTTTTAAAAGCAGGGGTAATTATTTCCACGGCATCATTCGTTTCAACACCTTTTTGTACCTGCACTTTTATTGCAGTAATGCTATCTATCATTTTCATTACCCAAAAATTACTTTGCACTTCATCGCTTAACACGGCTGCTTTTGGAAGCGATAATGTATTCATTTTTTGAAGTTTTATCAGGTTTACTTTAGCAATTAAATTTTCTGGTATTTGTTTATTGGTATTTATCCTGATGATGAAGCTTTGTGTTTGTGCCGCAGGATCTACTGTAGGTAACGGAGTACCCATTGTACCTGTTAGTTGTGTACCATCGGGTAATAATAAATGTACCATTTTATTTTGTGGAAGATAGGGCTTCAATTCATAAGGCAGGTCTAATAAAAACACAAAACTCCTGTTATCGGTAATTGCTGCCAATGGCTCTCCATCTAGCACATAATCGCCAGCATGGTAATTGAGCTGGGTAATATAACCATTCCCCGGTGCATGTATGGCAATGGTTCCTGAAAACTGCAAAGAAGTATCTAATGCATTAATGGTATTACCCAATGCCCTTGCTTCTTTGGTAGTAATCACAAATAAGGTTTCGCCCTTTTGTACATATTGGCCCAAATGAATATTTACCTGTTGTAAATAGCCGTTGGCATTGGCTTTCACAAAACTCTTCAATAAAAAAGCAGAAACAGCATTCAGGGTAACAGTTTCCTGCATCATACCCTTAATAGGATGGGTAATGGTAACCGGTGTGCCGGTAGCGGCATCGGCAACAAGCGTTGTATTTGCATCGGGGGGTTTCTCTTTGCAAGCCTGCATTACCATAGCAAATGCAAAAAATGAAACAAGTATATATTTTTTCAACATCATAATTGTTTAGTTTCTGTTCCAGTAATTAATTTGGTTAATAATCTGTAATTTATTGATGGTATTTTGTGTAATTAAATTTTTCGCATTCAAATAATTGCCAATAGCTAAAATATAATTCGGCATCACTACATCACCGGTTTGCAGTAACTTCCGGTTTGCCTCAATTAATATTTGCGTATATTTTATTTGCGTATTGGTTTCATTAATCAGTTCCTGCACCGATTGTAGTTGTTGGGCCAATTGTGCAATTTGCTGCTGAAACTGTACTTTAAAATAATCGCGATATTGCTGACGGGTTTGTTCGGCAATGGCAATTTTATCGTGTTTCATTTTTCTTTGCTTCCCATCATAAATGGGCCATATAATCGATACACCAAAGCTGGTTCCAAAATTTTTATAAGCCCGGTAAGCAAAAGATGAGAGATAGCCCGCATCTGCATACAAACTAACTTTTGGTTTATAACTAAAATCAATTTGTGCATCACTGTTTTTCAGTTTTAAACTATCTACAAAAAACTGTTTGTAAAAAACTGTTTGTTCTATTTCCGGTGTTAATACTAGTTGAATATCCGGTTTTTGCAATACAGTGTAAGCCGTATCTGTTAAGCCGCATAAATAATTGAGCGTACCATATTCATTGCTAAACTGAATGTGCAATTGATGAATCAATAAATCCTGCTGCTGAATGGTTACTAAAAAACTTAAATAATCAGTTTGTTTGTAGATACCTGATTCGGTTAATTTTTTCAGAATCACTTCTTCTTTTTTCAACAAATCAACCAATTCTTTATTGAACTGAATTTGCTGCTGTGTGCCATAGGCCGTAATATATTGAGCAGTTATGGCTTTGGTAATATCCTGCTCTGTTATTTTACCCGCCACTTGTAAACTTTGATTTAACAGTTGAATAGCCTGTTGCTGGTTTTGCATGTTTTCTTTACCAATCAGCAGCTTGTTGGCAGTAAGTTGTTGCGCAACATTGGCACCGTTGGTAATAGCACCATCATAGCCCCAACCCTGATAAGAAGGCGCATACGTATTTACACTGATGGCATTGATTTGTGGTTGATAGATGGCATGAATACGAAGACTGTCTATGATATTGCTTAACTGTTGATTGTGGTAATCTTTCAAAAGCGGACTGTTTTCAATGGCGGCATTCACAAAAAATGGAAGGTTTTTTTGCTGTGCCTGCGCCCATCCCAAACATAGCAAACTGCCGATGATGACGAATAATTGCTTTCCCATTATATTTTCTCCTCCTGATTAACAAATTGAATAATAAAACAATGTTCGTTTTGCTCAAATGTATATTGTATATGCCATTCTGCCAATCGGCATATTTCATGTACAATTGCCAGGCCCAAACCCGTTCCTTCGGTTTGCTGCTGTGGCCGGTAAAATCGTTTAAATACCTTTTCTGTATCTAAACTACCCTGTGTAGCTGTGTTACGAATGGTAAAACTATTTGCAGTTAATACAATGGTAATTTGTCCATTTTGTGCAGTATACCGAATGGCATTGTTCAGCAAATTATTGATGAGTATTTCTGTTAACTGTTGATGAAACAATACTGTAACGGGTACCAATTGCCGTTGTATGGTTAATTGTCTGGCTTCTATAAAAGCAGCTTTTTCTTCACATTTATTCCGGATAATCTGATCTAAGTGTACTGTTTCATTCAATGCAAACTGATTGTTTTCAATTTTAGCCAACAGCAATAATGACTGATGCAGTTTAATTAACTTCTGCATATTATCGTCAATGGCCATCAGTTGTTGAACACCAAGTTCATCTAAATTATTTTGCTGTATCATACTTTCAATAGAAGAACGGATAACGGCCAGCGGTGTTTGCATTTCATGTGCTGCATTTTCGGTAAAAGATTTTAAAGAACGATATTCGGTATAAATGCGTTGCGACATTTCATTTAAACTACCATTTAGCAAATGAATTTCAGTTATAGGGCTGCCAGGCAACTGCAAGGGTTGCGATTGACCAATTTTGTATTCGCGAATGGCCGTAATCGTTTGTTGAAAAGGTTTAAATAATTTATTGACCAATTTTCTGTTCACAAAAAAATTCAGTACCAAAAGCAAAGCAATCATTCCAAATGCCAATATGGCTATCAATTGCAATAAATCTTCCGTTTCTGCCTGCGATTTATTGACTTGTACCAGATAATGACGATTACCTACCTGCAAGTGAAATTGCAATTGCCGTATTTCCCGCATTTCCTGCTCAGCCTTATTAAATGCAGTTATGGTTCTGAATTTGTGTTTAGGCAATGCAATTACGTTACTGTCTACAATAATCCATTGGTTTTTGGTATTTTGTATTACAGGTAACTGATGATATTGTTGCACATAGGCAGAAACTTCCTGTTGTTCAGCCTTCAGGCTTTCATCTAATTGCCGAATGAGCACATATTGCAAAACGCCATAAAAAGCAATACTGCCCATTAAAAGAATAATAATAGCAGTCAAGGTATTAAAGCGTTGATACGCGGCAAATGATTTCATGATTGCGTACGATTCGTTTTTAGTTGATCATATTTAAAATGATACATGTATTAGTCAACCTGCATTTTATATCCGGCACCATAAATAGAACGAATACAATCTTCCCCGCCAGCTGCCATCATCTTTTTACGTAAATTTTTGATATGCGTGTAAATAAAATCATAATGATCGGCCAAGTCCATATCATCGCCCCACAAATGCTGGGCAATGGCACTTTTAGACAATACCCTGTTTTTATTCACCACAAAGAACAGCAGCAACTGGTATTCTTTCTGTGTTAACTCAATTTCCTGCTGTTGTACCGTAACTTTTTGTGCAATGGTATCTATGAACAGCCAGTTGCCAATATTCAGGATATTATGTCCATCCATTTTTTTTCGCCGTATAATGGCTGCTACCCGCATACTTAATTCGGGTAAATGAAAAGGTTTGGTTAGATAATCATCTGCCCCCAATTGCAGACCGGTAATTTTATCATCTAATGAATCTTTGGCTGAAATTATAATAACTCCGTCGTTTTTTTTGTTGGTTTTTAAATATTGCAACAGTTCTAAACCGGAACCGCCTGGCAGCATAATATCTAACACAATACAATCATATTCATACAAATCAATTTTTTCAATAGCATCGTTATAGTTGGTAACTGTTTCGCATAGATAGCCTGCTGCGGTTAAAAAGCCGGTCATGGTTTTGTTCAGTGTTATTTCATCTTCTATAATCAGTAGCTTCATAATGCAATATGATGTTTAAAAAAAGTCTTTCATTTTCAATATACAAATTAACCCATGAATTCTGAAGCAAATTTGAATTGTTGGCATAGCACTTTCAAGTTGGCTTATTATTCCAAGCATAAAAAAACCTGCTGCGGATGCAACAGGTTGTAGAAAGCAATTGGTATGGTACTTTATTTTTCCCACCAGGCTTTGTAAGTTGTTATTTCCTGGCCACCCATTAATTGAATTTCTGCATTATAATTTTTTGTATTAATATTTTTTTCAGAAGTTGGATATAAAAACCGGGTTGGTATCACTCCGTTATTTAAGTTAACAGAACCACCAGGATCAAATGCAGGAAATCCTGTTCTTCTGTATTCAATCCATCCTTCAAAACCATTGTTAATATTAGCCAGCCATTTTTGGGTAATGATTTGTTTCATTGAGTTAGCCATACTGCTGTTATCAAAAGCTACGCCGGCATGGGTTAAATAATTGGTTGCTGTATTGGGGTCAATACCAATTTCGGCATAAGCACCCAATACGCCGCTGTTATAATAGTTTTGTGCACTGCCGGCAATAAAACCTTTTAAAGCTGCTTCTGCTAATATAAATTGCTGCTCTGCATAAGTAATAATTCTGGCTTTAATTAAATTAACGTTGGTTCCTTTTGTAAAACTACTATTGAAGTTAGAAGCCTGAGCTGTTTGAGAGTTGGTAGCATCTACCACCAATGGCAATCCGCCGTAATTGGTAAAATTAAAAGGTGCACCACTTGCAGTAAGCGAATTGGGAGCAAAATATGCCATAATTCTGGCAGTATCTGTAGTGTTTACAAAAGTATTATACAAAAGGTTGTTCATGTATTTTACCTGAAAATCACCTGTACGCTCTGTTAAGCTCACAAAGTTATAAGGGGTTGTAGTTGGCAATGCCAAAGTACCACTTTGTGATGCATTTTGCATAATGGCACCATCATTTACAATGGCCTGCATTTCTGCACTTACGCTTAATTTAGAAGATACCCGCAATAAATATCGCAAACGCAACGCATTAATGAATCTGCGCCAGGCCATGGTGTTTGAATTGAATAACATGTCGCCACTAATTAAACCGGAAGGATTGGCTTTTAATAAACTATCGGCTCTTCTCAAAGAAGGGATGATTCCTGCAGCAGGATCGGTATACACTGTTTGCTGATTATCATATACAGGTGTGTATACACCGGATGCACCTTGTAAGGCTTGTGTAAAAGGAATATCGCCCCACAATTCGGTTAATTGTGCAAATGCATAAGAACGCAAAGTTAATGCAGCAGCCTGTAATAATGGATTGTTTTGCCTTACTGCCAGTCCATATAATGTATTGGCATCTCTTGCAGTTTCATATAAAGGAATCCAATAGGGTTCATTGGTAACGGGTTGGTAACGGGTTGGCTGGTCATAGTAGGATTGACTGTACGTCATGTATTGATTATACCCATTACCGAGTGTCCATACAATATTTGCATTATTGTAGAACAAAGAAACAACAGTATTGGAAAGCAAAGTAGTGGCATCCGGTTTTTCTAAATTATTCGGATTGATATTTACCGTTTGTAATTCTTTAGAACAGGAACTAAACAGCAAAATTGCTATCATTAACTTGCCTGTATTCAAAAATATTTTTTTCATAAATCAATGTTTTATTTAATTAAAAGTTTAATCCTAACGATAAACCCATACTTTTGGTAGAAGGGATACTTAAAAATTCTGTACCAGGTAATATTTGTTGTCCTCTTAATGCCAGTGTTTCAGGATCTACATCTTTATTTTGGGTAAACTCTAATATATTTCTTGCTACAAATGAAAGATTCATGTTGGCTTTAGAAGTAGCACCAAACAAATTCTTGAAAGTATAACCAATTCTAAATTCTCTTAATTTAACATAGGTAGCATTGTACATAAAGGCTTCGTTATTCGAAGCATTATAATATCCATTGTAATAAGTTGCAGCATCTACCCTAACATTATTAGGTACATATTTTCCGCTGGCATCCTGCATCACACCTTTACCAATAATACCTGTTTCTCTGCCGGGTAAAGTTTCAACCGACATACCACCGGCCAAAACCCCCAAAGCAGTGTAGGAATAAAATTTACCGCCCTGGTGCCAATCCCATACAAAACTCATATTGAAATTTTTGTAAGTAAAATTGTTGGTCCATCCCAACACAAAATCAGGATTATAATTACCCAATAATGAATTTTGACTGGAAGTAAATTGAGGTACGCCATTTTTATAAACAATATTTCCCTGAGGGTCTCTTACAAAAACATTCCCATACATATTACCAATTCTTTGACCAACAACCGCATCATATTGAATAGCACGGAAGTAGCGGTCGTACTGTGTTACCTGTGCATATACATATGTATTGATACCATCAGGCAATGCTGTCACTTTTGAAATATTATGACTAAAGTTCAAATTCATATCCCAGTTAAAACCATTGGGCGTTTTAGAACGAATGGGTGAAGCATTGATCATAATTTCAATACCCTTGTTGTTAATAGATGCTCCATTTACATAAGCATTTGAATAACCTGAGGAAACAGGGATAGGCAATTGCACTACTTCATTTTTGGTATTGGAATTATACACTGTTGCATCAATACCAATTCTGTTATTCAGGAAACGGGCTTCAAAACCTGCTTCTGTGGTAGTAGTAGAAGAAGGCAACAGATTGTTGTTGGCCAGTACATTATTGCCTGTTGTTAGCGGATAATTGTTGAATGGGGTATTGGTAAGATAGGTATTGTTAATAGAATAAGGATCCGCATCGCGGCCTACTTTGGCAACAGAGGCTCTTACTTTTAAATATGAAATAGCAGCAGGCAGCCTTACCATATCAGATACAATGGCACTTAATGAAGCAGAAGGATAAAAGAATGAATTGTGATTTACCGGTAAAGTACTGGATATATCATTTCTACCGGTAACGTTTAAGAACAACAGACCTTTATAATCAACATCTGCAAAACCGTAAGCACTGTATACTACTTTATTAAATTGTTGAAAAAAAGTAGGCAACTGGCTTTGCGCATTTGAGAAATTGTATAAACCCGGGGTAATTAATGTGTTGGCAATATTTCTATTATATGATACATTCTGCATAAATCGGTTACCCCCTACTGATGCGTCAAAATTCCAGATATTGCTGTGTTTTTTGTTATAGCTAACTAAGAAATCGGTATTGTTTTCAAAATAATTAATATCATCCGTTCTAAAGCCACCACTGGGGAAACGAACAGTAGTAAACGCACGGTGTCCTTCTCTGTGGTCGGTATAATAATCTGTGCCGGTACGCACCATTGCTGTCCACTGTTTATTAAACGCATATTTCAATGAAGCGTTTCCAATTAAACGGTTTTTATTAAAACTATTTACGTTGTCATACATTGTTACATAAGGATTGTCGTGGTTATTCCAGTAACGAAACTGATTTAAATTGGTACGACCTGTTTGCCATTGTTTTTTCAAAGAGTTCAAATCAATGTTAATTGGCATGCCATAAACCCCAAAGTAAGTATACATTACACTTTCAGAACCATACCCAATATTGGGCCGATTGCTGCTGTTGCTGTTAATGAAATCGATAAAAACATCTGAAGTCAGCTTATCACTATACTTATGCTCTGTTCTTAAAGAAATACCATTCCTTCTTAAATCAGTATTTGGTAAAATACCTCTGTTATATAAATTGCTGATAGAAAAGTGATAACTTCCCTTGTCACTTACACCACCAAAACCAATATTATTTTGGGTAGTGATACCAGTTTGTAAAAAATTTTTAAAATGATCGGCATGGCCAACCCATGGTGTACCCTGTGGCGTTAAACCCGGATTAATGCTACGTGCAACCAAATCGGCCGCCTGATAGGGTGTGCCTGAAATAGGACTATCAAATTGCACCACATTTAAGGTTGGATCAAATTTTAAACCCCAATTCGGTATATTGTTTTCATTAGAAGCACCGCCATTCTGATAAGTATACGTACTCGGATTGCCGGATAAAGGATAAGCATTAATACCTGCACCATATTGATTTTGCAAACGAGGTAATTTTAAAGGCGTTTCAAATGTTGTTGTTGAATTGAAACTAATGCCTTGCATTCCTTTTTCGGGTGTACCTTTTTTTGTAGTCAGTACAATGGCACCATTGGCTGCTCTTGAACCATATAATGCTGCTGCTGTAGAACCTTTTAACACGGTTACTTTTGCAATATCGTTCGGATTAATTTCTGCTGCGCCATTACCATAATCTACCTCAGCCCATGTACCCTGATTAGCTGAATTTTCTATGGCATTGTTAAAATATGTTTCATTATTTATAGGCACCCCATCTACTACAAACAAAGGTTGATTGGTGCCGCTGAATGAATTTTCTCCCCTTATAACAATTCGTGATGTAGAACCAACACCAGCACCGCCATTGGTAATATATACACCTGCAATTTTTCCGCTTAAGTTGTTAATTAAGTTGGGATCTTCCGCCTGAGTAATTTGACGGGTATTTACCGATTGTACTGCATAGCCCAATGCTTTGGATTGTTTACTAATGCCCAATGCGGTTACCACCACTTCATTCAATGATTTTACTTCTTTCTGTAAGGCAATGGTAATGTTCTTCCTGCCCCTTAATGGAAATTTTTCGGGTGCATAACCCACATATGTAATTATTAAAACAGCATTGGCATTGACACTCAGGGTAAAATTACCTTGTGCATCCGTAACTGTTCCTTTTTGAGTTGTACTGATAGAAACACTGGCACCCACAATAGGTGTTTGATCCTGTGCATCCAATACTTTACCGTTAATAATGTTGATGTCCTGTGACTGGCCTGCCACCGGTACAATGGCCATTAAAAGGCAGATGATAAATGCTGTTAGCACTGTAAAATTGCTGCGCATAAATAAAGGTTTGTTTTAGTAGTTGATATAGAAAAAATATAAAAGTTAGAATGGAAAAATGCCTAAGTGGCAAGTGCTTGCATCAAATTCTGAGTGAACCAATGCGAAAAAGTAATGTGGAATGTAATGTGCTTTTTGACGGAAAAAAAACAGGCAAGCCATATAAGATTGAACAAACAGATACCGGCATTTTACAATGTACCATTGATACCTGAGAATAACATGGATTCAAGTCCCTATCCGAATCATCATCGCCATCTATAACATCTTGAATGATGGCTAATGGCGTGGGCAGTGAATGTTGTGAAGAAAAAACGGATAAAAAGGCAGGTGATTTTTCCTGCAGCGAGAAAAAAGTATGATTCACTTTTGAAGGATGCAATAAGGCAACTGCTTTTACTCCTGTATTTTGCAGTAATACAAAGCAAAGCAACAATAAACAATTCAGTAGTCTGTTATGCATAGGTTTCATCAGGTCGCAAAGCTAACAGCGCATGATTGTATGGTTGAAATAAATGAGATTAACAAATTGTAAACATTTAGCAAAACAACCAAAAGGTTACAATTTGTTAACATTGACTTTCTACATACAGCAAAAAACCTGCTGCAGTTGCAACAGGCTGAAGAAAACGAATGGCCGGCTAAAAATAGCAGCTATGAATGTAAAACTGCTTAGAAAAAAATTTTTATGCTTCCATATATTCAAACCAAAAAACTTTAATTAGAAAGAAAATAAACCCTGGTAATAATCAAATATTTTTTGCTGCAGCAACGCATCATACCTGATAATAGTAAGGTTATTTTTTGTATTATCCAGGTTATTTTTTGCTTTGATACAATCTACTTAAGTGCCTATACCTGCTTCAAATTTTACCGTGGCAGCATGGAAAGAGTTTTCGAAATCAGCATATTGTTGTTCCAGTGCATGCAACCGTTGCGATGCCTGCTGCATATTGATATAAGTACCATAAACTGATTGCTGTAATTGGGTTTTGGTGGTTTTTAATAAAAAAGGAGATTGATAGGCCTGAATTTTTGCCTGCCTTATTTTGGCACGTACCTGCAATCCATTTAAAATGGGTATTTGCAATATCAAACTCAATGAAGCATTGAAATTATTTTTTCCATTGCAGTCCGTATGAAATATTTTAGCTGCTATAATTATTTTGTTGCATGTATAATTTTATGAATAATAATATCAGAAGAATTGGATAATTTGCCTTTTAATTAGCTTTACCTTTAATCAAGTTACCCTATTACACAAGGGCGATATTCAGGTACATTCTATCATCTATAAAGGAAGTATATTTACTTTACAGTTCAATGAATAAACATACAAGCAGCTAACACAGAGCAGATTTTAGTCTGTGTAATATTAAGCATTAAGCCCATGTTGGTTTTTCGAACAAGTCAACCTGTATTATTATTACGCATCATTAATTATAGTCTGAAATAATATAATTCTGATTATATTAAATTATTTTTTTTAAAATATTAATAATATAACGTGTTGTGCTATTAAAATCAGTTTTCGCTTGAAACTTATTGCCTAATGGTGTTTCAGTAAACGCTGTATAACTAATGGCTGTTGAGCCTATTTTATTGAAACTTATGCCCAGCAAGCTTTTCAGAGCTAAATAGCACTACACGTTAATAGTATAATATATTAATAAGTAATTGTTAACCCGGCACCCAAACCCATATCACTATCATAATGAGTAGATAAAGAAATATATTTGGTGGCAATGTACCGGAAACCTGCCATGTATTCTTTATCAGTATTTATCATCATATTAAAACGCAGGCGTTTACTAATGGGTACATCTTCTCTGCTTAACTGAAACCGGAATTTACCATTACCATCAATTCTTGCATCAGCTACAAACAACAAAGGCAGCGTGTAAGCAATACCGGCTACTATTGTATGGCGATCTAGTTTATCACTTGTTTGACCAAACCAATTCTTTTTTTCGCTACCAAAAATATTTTTTGGTCCGCCTTCTACTTTATAATGATAATCAAACCCAATGTAAGGAAACCACCATTGCATTCTGCCAAGGTAACGGCCAAACATAGTTTCACTTTCATATCCTAATTTATCGTTTAGCCCCAGATTCCATAAGGTAGTTGCCTTCCAGCGTGTATTTGCAAGCATCACATTCCCATCACTCCCATTGCTTTCCAAACCAATTCTGGCCATAGTATGAAACATTCTCCCTTCGGCAAATAATTTTCTTCGTGCCAGTTTTGGGTTAGGTATTTCCGGATTGGGTGGTGAATTTTCATAACTAAATACCCTTCCCATACCACTCATCATATGGTATAATATATGGCAATGGAAAAACCAGTCGCCGCTCATATTTGCAGCAAATTCTATCGTATCTCTTTCCATTGGCATGATGTCTAACACATTTTTTAAAGGGGCGTAATCACCCTGCCCATTCAGTACACGAAAATCATGACCATGCAAATGCATAGGATGACGCATCATAGTATTATTATATAATATAATTCTAACATTTTCACCTTTTTTAATTAATATCTTATCTGCTTCAGATAATACCTTATTGTTGATACTCCACATATACCGATTCATATTCCCGGTTAATTCAAAGTTCAACTCTTTTAGTGGCCCCGGAGGTAAATCGGTATGATGGGTGGCACGAAGCATGCCGTAATTCAATGTTTGAATATCCAGATTATCATCATTCATATCCATACCAGCCATACTTTGATTGCCATGATTCATCTGCATTTGTTTACCTTTGCGCATCTGCATGGAATCATTACTTTTATTTTTCTTTATATTGTCATATCCTGTTATTTCCGGGTACATTACCGTATTCATATCCATCTCCTGATTTTGCATATTCATGCCTTCCATCTGAACCATATTGCCCTTCATATCCATCATGTCATTCATCATTTTCATTCCTGCAAAGTATTTGAGTTTAGGCAATTTTTTCGCTGGCATTTTCATACCACTGCCCAACCATAATGACGCAGATTTAGTACGGTCTTCCGGCGTTGCCAAAAATTCATACTGCATATTGTCAGGTATTGTTACCACGACATCATAGGTTTCTGAAACCCCTATTATCAATCGATCAACCTCAACCGGTTCTACATCATTACCATCGTTCGCTACTACCGTAATCTTACCACCTGAATAGGTTAGCCAGAAATAAGTAGAAGCTGACCCGTTTGAGATTCGAAGCCTGACTTTATCGCCCGCCTTGAACTGTGGCATTTCACTTTCACTTTTCCCATTAATGAAGAACTTGTTGTAAGCAACATCACTTACATCCATTGCATTCATCCGTTTCCACTCATTGGTTAGTTTTGTTTTAAAGTTTCCACTTTTAATGGCTTCAATATAACTTTGTGTAGTCCCTTTCTTTATTGCAAACCAATCAGTTGCTGCATGCAGACTACGATCAATTTCGCTGGGATTCATGTCTGCCCAATCACTTAATACGATTGGAATTGCGGGCAAGTCATCTATACTCCGCCGGAAACTGGTATCATCATTTCTCTTTTTAAGAATCAATGATCCGTACATACCTATTTGTTCCTGCAATCCAAAGTGACTATGATACCAGTGGGTGCCATTTTGAATGATTGGAAACTTATATAGATAGGTAGTGTGGGGTTGAATAGGCATTTGGGTAAGATAAGGAACACCATCTTCCTTATTGGGTACATACAAACCATGCCAGTGCAATCCTGTTGGTTCATTGAGTTCATTGTGTACATAAATTTCTGCTGTATCACCTTCGGTAAAAGTAAGAGTTGGCATGGGTATCTGTCCGTTTACTGCAATGGCATGTTTTACTTTACCAGTAAAATTTACAATGGTATCCCTTACATATAAATCATAGCGCACGGTTTTTGGAGGCTCACTTTTCTGTAAGGTTTTCGCAGGTGCTATTTTTAGCATGGGCATTGCCATATTATTTAGGTCTTGTTTTTGTGTACTGCCTTTTAAAGGCATCGGCATGGTTTGTTTCTTTGGCAATTGCGTTTTTTGCGCTGCTGTATTGACTGTTTTTTTATACAAAACCATTCCACACTTCGGACAATTGCCTGGTTTATCTGCATGAATTTCAGGATGCATCACACAAGTATAATACGAGGTGATTTGCTGTTTTTTTACGATATCTTTTTGATGCATGTCCATTCCTTTCATGTCTTGTGCCTGAGCGAAGGAATAAGACGCAAAAAGCAATATTATTAAGATTATTTTTTTCATTTCTATGTATTATTTTTTTAAAAACTGCAAAACAAAAAATTCTGTTTCGTATTGAATGGCTTGATATGTGCTTCTCCGATACACTTTATTCTGTAAAAATCGTTCTCGAACCCTTTAACCATAGCATCTTATGAATATTCTTTTATTCCAAATCCACTATAATTCTGAGGTCTGCTTTTGCAAATATTCCTAATATCAAATAGCCTTCAGATACGATTGATTGTGCTGCGATTTGTACACATTTTTCTATTTTATCTTCATGAATCAGAAAATGAAATGCTGCTCAATCGTGCCAGAAATCGAACTTTACTGAAGGTGCAAACCCGGTATCATCTGAAACAATTCAATTTACTTTTGCCGCATTTTCGCCCAATCGTTTTTTGGCTCTTTCAATGGCATTGACTGAAATATCCAATACATAAATATTTTCATAATTTAATTTAATTAAACCATCAACAAAATGGCTGTTACCTCCACCGATATCAATAATATTGGCAGTTGTAGAAAGATGAAAGAAATTCTTTTGAAGTTTTAGGATATTTCTGAAAACAACTGAAACCCTTTTCTTCTTTGGTTATATAGATACTTTCCCAATGTTGTTTTTGATTTACAATTTCCATTTTTAATAATTTTTTACTTTTAACATACTTGCATTGATGGCAACTACAATTGTACTAACAGCCATTAAAGCTGCACCTGCTGCCGGGCTTAATAAAATACCGTGTTTGTATAAAATTCCTGCTGCCAATGGTAACGCAATTACATTGTAACCTGTTGCCCAAATTAAATTCTGTACCATTTTACGATGAGTAGCTTTGCCAAATAAAATCAGGCTTACAATATCTTTTGGATTGCTGTTCACTAAAACTATACCGGCAGTCTCTGCAGCAATATCGCTGCCACTACCCACAGCAATACCTACATCTGCAATGGCCAATGCAGGGGCATCATTCACACCGTCACCTGTCATGGCAACAAATTCACCTTTACTTTGCAACGCTTTAATTTCCTCTAATTTTTGATGCGGCAATACTTCGGCAATATAATTATCCATACCTAAAGTATCACTTACGCTTTTAGCAACATTGCTGTTATCACCTGTGAGCAGAATTGATTTAATATTATTTTCTTTTAATACTTTTATTGCTTCGGCCGATTCAGATCGTATTTCGTCTGATAAAGCAATATATCCGGCCAATTCATCATCTATTATCACAAATACAACCGTTTCCCTTACGTTTGTAGAAAAATCTTTTGGAACGGCCAATTTGCTTTCTTTTAGATAAACCGGACTAACTATCATTATTTTTTTTCCTTCAACTATTGCCTTAACACCTTTTCCTGTGATGGCTTTAAAGTTATCTGCGGCCGGTACTTTGATGGCTAAGTCTTTTATTTTTTGCATAATACCCGTTGCAATAGGATGTTCTGAGTTTTGCTCCAATGCGGCAGCCATTCGAATGATTTCAGTTTCGCTTAAATTTTTATGCAGCGGCACAATTTTCGACACTTTGAATTTTCCTTCAGTTAATGTACCCGTCTTATCAAATACTACTGTAGTTATTTTTCTTGCATTTTCAAAGGCTGTTCTGTTTTTAATGAGTAACCCATTTTTTGCGGATAGGGCTGTTGATTTTGCCACAACCAACGGAACAGCCAAACCCAAAGCATGTGGGCAGCAAATAACAATTACCGTTACCATTCTTTCCATTGCAAATGCCAAAGACTGCCCCGTAAAATACCAAAATAAAAAAGTGCCAATACCTGAAACCAATGCAATAATCGTTAACCATTTTGCTGCTTTATCTGCTAATAACTGTGTGTTTGATTTTGATTTTTGTGCATCATCTACCAACCTGATAACCTGCGATAAGTAAGAATCACTTGCTGTATGTGAAACTGTAACTTTAATGGAACCATTACCATTGATTGAACCGGCAATTACTTTATCACCTTTTGCTTTTTGTACCGGTTTACTTTCACCTGTAAGCATACTTTCGTTGAGGTAGCTTTCGCCTTCTAATATTATTCCATCTGCTGCAACCTTCTCGCCGGGCTTTACTAAAATAATATCGTTTGCTTTTAGTGTATCGGTTTTTACATCATGTACCATTTCAGGCATTACCATATGTGCATCGGCTGGCATTAACTGCACTAATAATTCTAATTCCTTTGAAGCGCCTGCAATAGATTTCATTTCAATCCAATGCCCTAACAGCATAATGAGTATTAGTGTTGTTAATTCCCAAAAAAAATCCATTCCCTTCAATCCGAAAACAATGGCTACACTATAAATATATGCTACCGTTATGGCAAAGCCTATTAAAAACATCATACCCGGGCTCTTAGCTTTTACTTCATCTAACAATCCCTTTAAAAATGGGAAACCACCATATAAAAAAACAATAGTAGATAAAGCGAACAGAAGGTATTGCGATCCTTTAAATTGCCAGCTGGCTCCTAAAAAATTTTGTATCATGGGTGATAACAAAATGATAGGAATGGAGAGGATAAGCACCACATAAAACCTTTTTTTAAAATCTGCAATCATCATGGCATGGTGATTATGCCCTGCCATACCCATTGATGTTTTTTTTGTGTGCTGCATATTGCCCATTGCATGTCCGGCATGGTTAATTAAATTGTTTTGATGTTGCTGTTCCATAATATAAATTTTATTTGCAGCAATCTTTTTTGTGTATAAAAATTGCTTTAAAAATTTTAAAAATTATTTGCTTTATTGTTTTCATAAAAATTAATTTTTTGCTAAAAGACTATCGGCTATATTGTTTAACCATTGGGAAAGCTGTATTCTTTCTTCTTTTGAAAGCCGGGCTTTCCTGTGTATTATTTTATATGACAATAAAGGCATTTCATTATCTCGAACCTGATCAGCCATATCTCTCAGCTTACTAATTTGCCTGCGTGGTGCATAGCTGCCAAACACACTTAAATTTAAGTTTGCTTTACCATTTTTTATATGATTCGCCATCAACCATGCTACCGGCTGAAAATTAGCATACCATGGATAACTGGTATTGTTGCTGTGACAATCGTAACAGGCATTTATTAAAAGTTTGTGTACATTATCCGGAACAACATACATTTTACTAAAATCTGTAGGAAAGACCTGCCCGCTTTTATTTCGGGCAGGTTGTATCAGTTGAATCAGGACTAAGATGGCACCTAAAGAAATGAGTATATACTTTTTTGTAGGGCGCATGGTTATTTCATTTCTTCTTTTATTGTACCACAAGTAGGCATTGATTTTCCCAAATAAGGATTTTTAATATCTTTGGTTTCGCTAATCCATATTGCTCCTTTACCATTGTTTGCCATTGGACAAAAATCTTTATATAAAGTTTGTCCGTTATTACCAAAGGCTTTTATAAGGTCTGAAATATCACTACTCAGCATCATAAAATGTTCCCGCTGGTGTTTAATTTTATCTGCATTTGAACCTATATGTTCTGCATTTTCCTTTATATCGTCATGTAAATCTGCGTATGCTTTCATTTGGTCAGCAGACAGAGTTGATTGATTTACTTTATTTAAAAGTTCAACGATGGATTTACCTGCAGCAGCGGCATCATTTGCATTATCATTTGCCAGCGCATTCTTCATTTGCAGGTAACCTGCAATGATTGCTTTGATCGGGAACATTGCAGCATTTTGTGTACCTGTTGCATGGTTCGTTAACTGCTGGTGCATGGCCATTGATGTATCGCCGGTTTTATCATTTTCTTTTGATGTTGTTGTTTTATCGTTGCCGGTATTGCAGGCAGCAATGGCTAAGGTAGTGGCTGCTATCGTAACCATTATTACTAAAGATATATATGTTTTCATATTTAATTGTTTTTATATTTTAAGTATCGATTTTAAAATGCGTTTTCCAAAAATAAATGTGAATTGTTCAATGCAGGCAAATCAATTACAAAGTTGCTTTTATGCTGCCGCAAGAAAGCATTGCACTGCCAAAATATGGGTTTTTGATTGCCTTATTATTACTTAGCCATATAGCCTTTTTCATGGGACAATATTGCTGGTATATAGGCTCGGCAGAGAGCTTTACTTTTTTTGCCAACTCAAACATATTGTTCGATAAAGTGGCAAATTTTTCCCTTTGCAGTTTTATATCTTTTGATTGAGAAATAGCAACAGCCTCTTTTAACAGGCCTGCCTTTTCAGCATCATTCATTATTTGCAGATCGGCACCATTTATGGTTTTTACCAATTCATCTGCACTGTTTGCCGCTAATACAGGGTTACTGTTTACTAAAGCGTCTTTAAGCTTATAATATGTATTGAGTAATTGAACTGGCTGTGTTTTTGTATTGCTTTGTGAAAAGCTGTTCTGAGCAAATGCCATGACGATAAGGGCAAGCATTATAAATGATTTTTTAATTGAAAACATTTTTATATTTATAACGCTTTTCAGCTCCTGAATTATTGATTTCATTTTAGTTTGATTTTTATGTTTAACAAAATAGGTAGGGGCATAAGTATGCCTTTATCATGCTACAAACATAAAATGAAATCATATTTGAAAACTCTGAATAGCAACTCGAATGTCCGGAATGGGAGGGTGATAACCACACACAAAATATTTGTTAGACTTACTAACCTGTGAAGCAGGCAATATAATGGTGTCAGGGTAAGTGATTATAAAAGCAGTAGAAAATACCGGGTTTAATTGCTTAACAACTTGTGGAACTACTTTATCAGCCCGTACTATTTTCAATACTTCATCATTACAACAATTATTTTTACCGTCTGAATCTGAATGCGCATGTTGATGTGCTACAACTTCCAGATGTTGTGGATGACCTTTGGTATGAACAAAAAATTCCGCTTCAGCCTCATGATGGTGCTCATTAAACCCCATATCTACCCCCATAGCACAGGCAAAACCCACCACCATATTCAGGGAGAATATGGTTAACAGGAAAATTGCTTTAAACTGTATGGATGATAAACTATATTTCATGTTGCCTAAAGTAAAATTACAATTATTATATCAAATTGTTTTTTTTAAATGCAAAAGTAGCCACGAAAACTGTTTGTTTGTTACATAATTAATTCAAGTTTCCTATTTTAAACGATTGCTTTTACTTGAAAAGCTAAAACGAATAGTAATATTTTAAGTAAGAATCCATCTTTAGTGACTGCGTGAATAGAATGGGGTGTCATTTCTACAATTTCACTAATAGTGGTTTCTATACGTTTTCTCATTGCATTTTTAATAAAAGCATGATAAGGTTTATCTGGTTTTTTACTGTTTGATTTTCTGCATATTTTTAACTCTATCAGCTCAGTTTCTTTATATAATTCTTCTAATTCATATGCTGTATAGGCACTGTCTCCAAATAAAGAGCTCTCTGGCGGCAGATCCATAAACATTTTCTGCAAGGCTTCTACATCATGTTCGCTACCAGGTGAAAAACAAATTTCAACCGGTATACCATTTTTGGTTGTAATCAACTGTACCTTTACCCCATAAAAATATTCCCTTTTA
>NZ_SCKY01000010.1:0-147328 GCF_004100315.1 Hydrotalea sp. AMD
CATAGGAATAAATATCAGCCGTATCAAAAAAGTTAATGCCTAAATCCAATGCTTTTTTTATAAAAGGCTTACTGTCGGCTTCATTTAAAGCCCAAGGCCAGCGTTCGTTTGGATGGCCATACGTCATAGTGCCTAAACAAAGTTTTGAAACCTTCATACCGGTGTTGCCAAATCGTACATATTCCATAAATAATGATTTAATGTTTCAATAATAATGGTTGCTTCTATTCATGTACTGCACTTCGTTTTGCAAATATAGATGAGTGGACTTTGTAATGATCTGTGTTTAATTTACACGGAGGAAAAACTGAGGGTAATGTTTAGCAGGGTAATGGCCACAGCAATGTTATTGTTGTATTGCTTCCTTACTGTAAATTATGAAATAAGAACAATCGATACACTAATCTCATCGCTGTTACAACGAACCACCTGATATTAACGTGCAAGGTAAACTAAGCTCGGCGGTATTGGTATCGCCCGACAGGCAGGTCATCATTTTAGAAAAAGCCAGTTTCCCTAAGCGGTAACCGCTGGTTTCTACATAAGTAATGGTTGGATGATAGAGATAAGGGAAGAACCCATTGCTAATAGCAATCACTTTTATTTGTTGCGGAATTTTTAATGCGCTGTTTTGAAGGGCGTTCATAGTGCCCGTTAAAATTTCATCGCTCATACAGAAAACCGCATCGGGTCGGTGCTGTTTAGTTAAATGTTGTGCAGTAAGTTTGGTGGCTTCGTTTCTGTCAAGGGCATGCACAACAGTTACGTCCGTTTGTGGTTGCAGTGCACCGTTAAAAGCATTCAGTCGTTTTTTGGTGATAGACATGGCCGGGTTGCCAAAAATAGCCAATACTTTTTTTGCGGCAGCATTGTTTAGTGCATTGGCTGCCAGTGCAGCAGCGGCAGTATCGGCTACACAAACCCTGTTACAGTTGGCATAATCGGGTACTTTGTCGAAAAAAACCACCGGAATACCCATATCGTACATTTTTTGAAAGGGTTGCATATCTTTTGTATAGGGGGTAATACAGGCAAACACACCGGAAACCCGGTTCTGACGGCAGATTTTAAGATTGGTGGCTTCAACGGAAGGGTCATCGCCCGATTGCAGAATAATGAGTGAATAGCCCTGCTGGCGGCTGTCTTCCTCAATGGCAGCAATAAAAGAATCGTAAAAATAATTAGAGATGGTAGGTACTAATAAGCCAAATAAGTTACTGTTATTGGTACGGAGGTGAATGGCATTGGCATTGGGTTCATAATCTAATGTTTGCGCCAGTTCAACCACTTTGGCTTTGGTTTTTTCAGAAATATCTGGATGATTTTTTAAGGCTCTTGAAACAGTAGAAATACTAACGCCCAATACTTCGGAAATTTTTTTCAGGGTGGTATTTGTCATTTTTTGCCGCTTATATACAGGTTAAAAAATCAGGAAGTTTTCCCCTGCAAACATTTTCGCAAACGTTTGCAAACGGTTTAAGTATAAATTTATTGTTAACGTATGCATCATTTCAGATAATTTAGATGTCACATTTACACATTGTTCTGCAAGGAAATTAACAAAAAGTTTTCTTAAAGACATAAAAGGTGTAAATTTAACACAATAATCTAACTAAACGCTTGCTTTATGAACTTAAAAACGCTTGCCAAAGGTATGTTATACCTATTCTTGGCTTTGTTCTCCACCGCAGCTTTTGCCCAAACCAAAGTAATTACCGGTAAGGTAACCGATTCGAAAGATGGTTCACCTGTTGCCGGTGCTACTGTTGTGGTAAAAGGCACCCAGTACGGAACCCAAACCGGACCGGATGGTACCTTTAAATTAAATGCCCCTGCCGATTCAAAAACATTGGTAATTAGTTCATTGAACTTTGTTACCCAGGAAATTGCTATTACCGGTTCAACCATTAATGTTTCATTAGCGCCTTCTGCCGATCAGTTGGGCGATGTGGTAGTAATTGGTTATGGTACTGCTCGTAAAAATGACCTTACCGGAGCTTTAGCCTCAGTAAAAGCTAAAGACTTTAACCAAGGATTAATAAATTCCCCTGATCAATTATTACAAAACAAGGTTGCCGGTTTGGAGGTGACGCAAAATGGTGGTCAACCTGGTACAGCAACTACAATAAAAATAAGAGGTAATAATTCAATTCGTGCAGGAGGAAATCCCTTATATGTGATAGATGGAGTACCTTTAGATGGACGCTCAGCTAGACCTTCTGTAAATTTAAGTGCCGGAGGCTTTGGAACAACTCCTGATGATAACCCTTTGCTTTTTATAAACCAGAATGATATAGCTCAAATTGACGTATTAAAAGATGCTTCTGCTACGGCCATTTATGGTTCTCGTGGTGCTAATGGTGTAATTATTATTACAACAAAAAAAGCTTCTGCAGGTCCCATGAAAGTAGAAGCAGGTGTTTCTTTTGGAACGAATGCGGGCTACATGAAAAAATATGGTGTTCTAAGTGCAAGTCAATTTAGGCAAGCTTTAACAAAATACAACTTACCAAGTTCACTTGATGGAGGTGCTAATGTAGATGCGCTTAAAGAAATTACTCAAAATACATTAACTTCAAACTATAATGTAGCTTTAAGTGGTGGCAATGATTTAGGAAGGTTCAGAGCTTCTTTCCTGGCTTCAAATGTAAACGGGTTCCTCAAAAATTCAAATTTGCAACGCTATTTGGCAACATTTTCAGGACAATATAAATTTTTAGATAAACGTTTAACTATTGATTTTAATTTAATAACCGGACACGTTACAAACGAAATTCCTTTAATTTCAAATACTGCTGGATCACAAGGTAATATCATTAGCTCTGCTTTGCAATGGAATCCGACAGTTCCATTTACAAGCCCCAATACACCAGGTTTGTATAATAATACTGGCTTAGGTGGTTCAAATGCTAATGGAGGTGGTAATCCTTTAGGACTTTTGAAAGCATACAGTGATGTTTCAAACATTAATACAGTTTTAGGAAATATCTCAGCAAATTATAAAATTGTAAAAAATTTACAGTATAAGTTCATGTATGCTATCAATAATTCTACCGGTAGCAGGTTGAATAATTTTTATGGATTTTTAGCCGGTTACTCAGGACTTTCAGGCATAGGTTTTGGAGCAATTTCAAATGCTCAGTTGACCTCGCAAACATTTACACACACTCTGAGCTATGATGCTAATATAACAAAAAAATTGAAACTGAATGCCGTTGCAGGATATGAATATTGGACAACTAACTATTCCAACAATTCTATTAGCGCAACAGGTTTTAATACAAATTTAGACATCAATAATTTCATAAACATTCCTTATACATCAATTTTGCAGAATGGAAATACACAAAATGTTCCGTCTGTATATGTAGACCCCACTACTGACTTACAATCTTATTTTGTTAGAGCCAGTTTAAATTATGATGATAAATATTTCTTGAACGGAACTTTTCGTGCTGACGGTTCCAGCAAATTCGGTTCTAATAACAAGTATGGCTATTTCCCATCATTTGGAGCCAGATGGTTAGTTAGTAATGAAAAATTTCTGCAAAACAGTAAGTTGATTTCTAATTTAGCATTAAGGGCTTCTTGGGGTATTACCGGTAATCAGGAGTTTCCTGCAGGTGCATCCGGTGAACAATTTAATTTCCGAAGTTATAATGCAGGAGGTTTAGTAAATGTTGCTAATTCGAATTTAAAATGGGAACAAACCAGTCAATATGACTTTGGTTTAGACTATTCCTTATTTAATGGGCGCTTATTTGGTTCTTTTGACTATTATAACAAAAATACCACTAATATATTGTTTCAAAATAATGTAATTCAACCTGGACCTGCGGCTATTTATTACATTAACTTACCAGGTCATAACATGAATACCGGTGTTGAATTTAGTTTAGGTGCTGTTGTATTAGATAAGAAAGATTTTGGCTGGAATATAAACTTTAATATTGCATATAATAAAAACGTAGTTAAAGACTTTTTAGACCCCAACACAAAATTGCCAATTCAAATTTTGACAGGTCAAATTAATGGTCAGGGCGTTTCGGGAACTTTTGGACAAATTATCACCAATAATCAGCCTATTGATGCGTTTTACTTAAAACCCTTTGGTGGATTTGATGCTAATGGCAATCAAATTATAGGAACAAATCCAATCATCGCAGGTGATCCCAATCCACACACCATCTATGGTATCAATACTGATTTAAGGTATAAAAAATTTACTTTAACCATAAATACCGGTGGTGCCGGCGGTTATTTAATCTATAATAATACTGCCACAAGTGTAACGAATATTGCAGGTATTGCTCAGGGTAGAAACATTGATAAAACTGCTTATAATTCTGCTGAAATGACTTCAAGTGGAGTAGGCGCTTCGACTCGCTTCTTAGAAAGTGGTAATTATTTCAAACTTAGAAATGCAACTGTAAATTATCAAATTGGTAATGTAGGGAAATACATTAAAAATGTGAGTGCATTTGTAAGTGGAACCAATCTATTTGTTATTACCAAGTTCACTGGATTTGATCCTGAAGTAAATATTGATAAAAGTTACAATGGTTATCCTTCAAGGTCTATTGAGTATATACCTTATCCAACCCCACGTGTTATTACTTTAGGTTTAAATTTCTCTTTATAAGTAAATTTTAAAATTATAACTATGCTATCTTATAAAAAAATATCAGTGATAGTTCTCCCACTCGTCATCATGATGGTAGGATGTACTAAATTGAATGAAACATTAAACAGCAGTTTATCTCAGTCACAGGCTGCTAATTCTTTAAATGCTCAACTACTTTTAAATGCTGCATATGTTGATTTAATAACTCCTTTTAACGGTCAAGATCAGGTTTTTTCCTTAGAAGAAAATGCTTCAGATGAATCATTAGTTCCTACTCGCGGAGGCGACTGGGATGATAATGGTGTTTGGAGGGTTATTCACAATCACACATGGAATGCAGACCATCAACAGGTTTTAAATGTTTTCAATAGTTTGAATAAACTCAATTTCGACGCGACTAATGTGCTTACGTTCACTACTACAAAACAACAAGCTGCAGAGGCTCGTTTCTTGAGAGCATATTCTTTATATTATTTATTGGATTTATATGGTCAGTATCCTTTTAGAAATCCTGGAGATAATTTATTAAATCCTCCTGTAGTGTTGAGTGGAACCGCAGGTTTAAATTTTATTATTAGTGAATTGAAAACTGTATTACCAGATCTAGCGCCTACTACTAATAATAAAAAAATTGCTACGCAAGATGCTGCAAGAACATTGTTAATGCACTGCTACTTACAAAGAGGAGCAATTGCAAACAGGGCAGCGCCAACATTTGCTGCAACTGATATGGATTCTGTAATTTATTATGGAAACCAAATAATGAGCAATAATATTTATAGTTATGCTGCTGATTATTTTGATAATTTTAAAGCAAATAATGGTAATTCTCCTGAAATTATCTTTGCGTATCCTAATTCTTCCGGTAATGTAGTGAACAGTTCAGGTATTCAGGCACGTTGGATGATGACTTTGCACTATAATTCTTATTCTGCTCAGGCACCCAATGCAGGCTGGAATGGATTTTCTACCATGAGTGATTTTTATAATACTTTTGGTGTGAATGCTTTAGGACCTGTTCCAACAACTTATTCTATGGCTGATTCTTCTTTGGATTCTCGTATTGGATTAAGATACAATTCTAATATTACACCTTATTCAGGAATCAGACCAGGTATGTTGGTAGGTCAGCAATATGATGCAGCAGGTAATCCTGAAAAAGACAGAAAGAATCAACCGTTAGCATTTACGCCAACTATCGCATCGAACATGATTGAAACAGGAAGTAATCTGGAAGTAGCCGGCATTCGTGTAATAAAATATGTGCCTGATTTTACTGATGCAGGCGGTAAATATTACTCTTCTAACTCAGGTAACTGGTTGATATTGATGCGTTACCCCGATGTTGTGTTAATGGTGGCTGAAGCACAAATGCGCAAAGGCAATAATGCACAGGCATTATTGTTGGTAAATCAATTACGTGCTGCCAGAAACGCACCGGCTTTAACTTCAATGAGTTTGGTAAATCCTGCAAATGTGGATGATCCTACTACTTTACTGGCTGAAAGAGGCCGTGAATTGTATTGGGAAAGTTACAGAAGAACCGATTTAATTCGGTTTGGTGTATTCCTGAAAATATGGCAGTATAAACCCAATGATGATCCTAAAAACTTAGTATATCCTGTTCCTACACAAGCATTGGCATCTAACCCTAATTTAAAACAAAACCCCGGTTATTAAACCAGCATTTTTATACAACAATCTAGCAAAAGACCGGTATTACCGGTCTTTTGCTTTTTAATAAGTTTATGATACAATAAATAGATGATTCCTTTAGTATTCCTTTAAAATTCTGTTATATATTGTAGTGTGGTAGATTATCCTTTCATACCCTTTACAGCATTCCATTTTAGTACTTACATTTACGGCAATTGTAAGCACGTTATTGCTTTATGCTTAGCCCTGTGCTTTCGCATCAACTCAATTGAATTATAAACGACAAGAAAACACTTTATGAAATATTTGCTGACATGTTTATCTGTGATTGTTTTAGCCTCCTGTCATCAAAAAAATACACCAACTCTTTTTACACTAATGCCCAATACCGGCATTCATTTTAGAAATGATGTAACCGATGGCCGTTTGGAAAATAGTTTTCTCTTTAGAAATTTTTATAACGGGGGTGGCGTTGCTATTGGTGATATTAATAATGATGGCTTGCCCGATGTTTTTTTCACTTCTAACATGGGTGAAAATAAATTGTATTTGAATGAAGGCAACTTTAAGTTTAAAGATATTACGGCTACTGCAGGCTTCAAACAGGATAGTATGTGGAGTACCGGTGTAGTATTTGTTGATATTAATAACGATGGATGGTTAGATATTTATGTTTGTAACTCCGGCCACATGTCGAATGGAAATCGCCGCAATAAATTGTACATCAATAACCATAACAATACATTTACGGAAGCTGCACACCAATATGGGTTAGACCATAAAGGCTATACTACCCAGGTTTCGTTTTTTGATTATGACATGGATGGCGATTTAGATTGTTTTATTATTGATAACAGCCCCATACCCGTTAACCAACTGGCTTTTAATAATAATCGCGATTTGCCTGATAGCGCCTGGAAAGTAGCTGATTTTTTAAAGGGCGGCGGTAACCATTTATTGCGCAACGATAATGGCCATTTTGTAGATGTTACCCAACAGGCAGGTTTACATAGCAGCTTAATTAGTTTTGGATTGGGCATTTCGATAGGTGATGTAAATGGTGATGGCTATCCCGACATTTATGTATCTAACGATTCTTATGAGCGTGATTACCTCTACATTAATCAACGCAATGGTACTTTTAAAGACGAGTTTGAAGACCGAATTCGCCATACCAGTTTTTCCTCAATGGGCAGCGATTTTGCAGATATTAACAACGATGGGTGTATTGATATTTTTAATACTGATATGCTGCCCGATGATGATTACCGGCTAAAAACAACCGGTGCCTTCGATAATATTGATTTGTTTAGAAGTAAACTGCGTGCCGGCTTTTATTACCAGTATGTAAAAAACTGTTTACAACTGAACGATAAAAATGGAAAATTTTCTGAAATAGCCAATTATGCAGGGGTTCCGGCCTCCGACTGGAGCTGGGGTGCCCTGATGTTTGATATGGACAATGATGGCTATAACGATATTTATGTATGCAACGGTGTAAACAGGGATGTTACCGATCTTGATTTTATTGACTTCTTTGCCAACGACGTGATTCAAAAAATGGTTTTAACCGGCAAAAAAGATAATGTGGATCAGGTGTTACTTAAAATACCACAAACCCCTTTGCCCAACAAAGCCTTTCAAAACCAGCACGATTTGCGATTTTTGGATAAAGCCAATCAATGGGGCTTAGTACAATCCTCTTTTTCTAACGGTGCCGCCTATGGCGATTTGGATAATGACGGCGATTTGGATTTGGTAGTCAACAATGAAAACATGGAGGCCTTTGTGTACAAAAACAATAGCCGCGAAATAAATAAAAACCATTATGTTGGATTTTTATTGAAAGGCACAGCTCAAAACACATTTGCCATTGGCAGTAAAATTGAAGTGTATGCCAACGGCCAAATTATGAGTCGCGATGTATTTCCCAGCCGCGGCTTTCAATCTTCCATGGATTATAAACAAATTATTGGGTTGGGGCAGTTAACGCATATTGATTCTATCCGCATCATCTGGCCAAACCTTGGCATTACTACCTATCCCCATCCTGCAATTGATACGGTTTACCACTATCAACAACCTTCCACCATTACTACTTTCTTCAAAAAAGAAAATATAGCGGTAACCCCTTTGCTCGATTCAGTAAAAAGTGTTTTTGAAAAGCATGTTGAAGATGATAATATTGATTTTAACTATGAAAGAAATATTCCTAAAATGCTTTCCCGCGAAGGGCCTAAAGCTGCAGTGGCCGATGTAGATGGGGATGGTTTGGCCGATGTGTACATAGGGGGTACCGTTGGTCATCCCGGTCAAATTTATTTACAACAACCCAATCGTAGTTTTGTACAAAAGCCTGAACCTGCATTTACACCGTTCAGCGATTTTGAAGACGGCGCCGTTGCGTTTTTAGATTACGACCATGATGGTGATATGGACCTGCTGGTTTGCCCTACCGGAAATACACATCCATCCAATACCCGCCAAATGCAGTTACGTTTGTTTACCAATGATGGAAAAGGAAACTTTACCATTAAAACAGATGCGTTTCCCAATACAGGCATGAACGTATCTGCAGTTGCCGTACATGATTTTAATGGCGATGGTTTTCCCGATATTTTTATTGGAGGAAGAAATGAGCCTCGTAATTATGGAGTTGACCCTCAAAGCTATTTGTTTGTAAATGATGGCAAAGGTCATTTTACAGATATTGCCACCACAAAAAATCCAACTATTGCACATATTGGTATGGTTACGGGCGCACAATGGGCCGATGTATTAGGAACCGGCAAACAACAATTAATTATTGTTGGTGAATGGATGACACCACATATTTTTTCAGTGGAGGGGGATAAGTTTACAGAAGTAAAAACCAACTTGAATAATAAGTATGGTTGGTGGGAAAGCATGGCTGTGGCTGATGTAAATGGCGATGGATTGAATGATTTAATTATTGGAAATATTGGCGAGAATTTTTATTTGCATCCCGACTCTACCAATCCTGTAAAATTATGGGTCAATGATTTTAACCAGAATGGTGTGCAGGATAAAGTGCTCACCAGCACCATCAACGGTAAGGACTTGCCTGTGTTCTTAAAGCGTGATATGGAAGATGAAATTCCTTCATTAAAGAAAAACAATTTAAGGCACCATGAATATGCCTCAAAATCAGTGCAGGAATTGTTTCCGGCATCGATCATTAATTCCTGTATTGTAAAGCAATTCAATTATACGCCATCTGTAATAGCCATCAATAAAGGCAATGGTATTTTTGAACTTCAAAAGCTACCACCGGTGGTGCAATTCTCTTCTGTAAATGCCATTCTTTGTACCGATTTTAATGGCGATGGTAAAACAGACCTTTTGCTGGGAGGGAATGAATTTGGTTTTTTACCTCAATTTGAACGATTAGATGCCAGTTATGGAACCGTGCTGATGAATAGAGGAAATGCCGTATTTAAAATATTGAGCACACAACAATCAGGTGTTGAACTGGAAGGCATGATACGTGATATTGTTGAAATTCCAACCAAAAACCAACCCTATTTTCTGTTTCTTCAAAATGATGCCTATCCGGTGCTGTTTCAATTAAACAATAATTTAAAAGCCGCAAAACCTAAGAAATAAGCAGTATGAAATTTTCATTTATCTACGGCTATTTCATAATTTTAAATTGTAATGCATGTTTAAAAATATTTCATTTCTTTTTTTTCTAGCGGTTATCATCATTGCCTGTCATTTCAATGTAGAAAAGCAACCTTCTACACCACCCATGTTTCGGGTATTAACCGATACACAAACCGGCTTGCATTTTCAGAACCATTTAAAGCCATCACCTAATTTCAATATGTTTAAGTACATGTATTTTTATAACGGTGCTGGCGTTGGTGCAGGCGATTTTAATAATGATGGAAAAATTGATTTGTTTTTTACTGCCAATCAGGGCGATAATAAATTGTATTTAAACAAAGGCGGATTAAAATTTGAAGATGTAACCCAACAAGCCGGTATACCGGAAGATGGAGAATGGTCAACCGGCGTATCGGTGGTTGATATTAACAATGATGGATTGCTGGATATTTATATTTGCCGTGTAGGCCATTATGAAGTGTTAAACGGGCACAATCAACTGCTCATTTGTACCGGCATTGATTCTGCCGGAATTCCACATTATAAAGATGAAGCCAAAGCTTATGGACTGGATTTTTCTGGTTTCAGTACCCAGGCCGTTTTTTTCGATTATGACATGGATGGCGATTTAGATATGTTTCTGCTCAACCACTCTGTGCATCAAAACGGATTATTTGCTCCCCGCAAAAATTTCTTAGGCACTTACGATTCACTTTCCGGTGATAGGATTTACCGCAACAATGGAAATCATACGTTTACTGATGTAACTCGCCAAACAGGTATAAACAGTTCTGCAATTAGTTATGGATTAGGCGTTGTTGTAGCCGATATTAATTTAGATGGATATCCCGATTTGTATGTGGGCAACGATTTCCATGAAAATGATTATTTATACATCAATCAAAAAAATGGGGCTTTTAAAGAAGAAAATAATCAACGCCTCATGCACACCAGCCAGTTTTCAATGGGTGTTGATGTGGCTGATGTAAACAATGATGGATATCCAGAAATCATTTCAATGGATATGTTACCTTTTGATCCCTACATCTTAAAACGTTCGTTGGGTGAAGATGAATACGATATTTTTTATCATAAAATAGAAGTTGGATACAATTACCAATACACCAGAAACAACCTGCAACTCAATCGGCGTAATGGAATGTTTAGTGAAATTGGTTTGTATTCGGGCGTATATGCTACCGACTGGAGCTGGGCTCCTTTGTGGATGGATTTTGATAATGACGGTAAAAAAGATTTATTTATATCTAATGGCATTCCCAAAAGAATGAATGATATGGATTATGTAAACTTTGTTTCGAACGAAGAAATACAAAAAAAGATTAACAGCAATACCATTGCCGATCAGGATATGGCTTTGGTAAATAAATTTCCCGAAATAAAAATTCCCAATAAATTTTATCGCAACAGCGGGCAAATGGTGTTTGTTGATGAACAAAATAACATTCAAAACAACCAGCCTACTTATTCCAACGGTGCTGTGTATGCCGATTTAGACAATGATGGCGATTTAGATGTGGTAGTAAACAATATTGATGAACCCGTGATGGTATATGAAAATACCACCAACAATGGCGCAATAAAAAAATCGTACCTGGAATTGAATTTAAAAGGTCCGGGAAAAAATATACATGCACTGGGTAGTAAAGTTATTGTTTATGCAAATGGCGGCATACGTACATATGAAAAATATCCTACCCGCGGCTTCCAGTCGAGCATGGAAATACCTTTACATATTGGATTAGACAGTACCAAAATAGATTCGGCCTTTTTGATATGGCCCGATAATACGTACCAACGGTTAGGCTTTGCTGAAAAAAATACAACCATTACCCTGCAATATAAAAAAGGATTACCAAAGTTTAACTATGCAAACATTACTGCATTTCATCCAAACACTTCGCGGCCAATGGAAGATATTACCGAAAAAATACATTTGAATTATCTGCACAAAGAAAATCATTTTGTTGAATTTGATCGGGAACCCTTAATTCCGCACATGGTATCAACAGAAGGCCCTGCATTAGCAGTAGCCGATATTAACCATGATGGTTTGCAGGATGTGTTTATTGGTGCATCCAAAACATATAAGCCGGTTGTTTTTTTACAAAAAACCAATGGTACATTCCAACGGTTAAATGAACCGGCATTAAATGCCGACAGTACTTATGAAGATGTGGATGCCACCTGGGTAGATGTGAACAATGACGGTAATGTTGATTTGGTAATTGCATCCGGCGGCAATGAATACTATGGCACAGATGAACGTATGCAGCCCCGTGTATATTTAAATGATGGCAAAGGTAATTTAGCCAGGCTGCCCGATGCTTTTAAAAATATTTATATGACGGCATCGTCAGTTTCACCTTTTGATTTTAACGGTGATGGCTTTGTGGATGTATTTATTGGCGGTAGGGCAGTGCCTTGGAATTATGGACAAACGCCAATTTCCTATTTATTATTGAATGATGGGAAAGGCCATTTTACTGATGTAACCGAAAAATATGCAAAAGGATTAAGCAATATTGGTTTGGTAACCCAAGGTATTTGGTTTGATTTGAATAAAGACGGAAAGAAAGATTTAATTGTAACAACCGAATGGAATGGTATTTATGCTTTTATGAACCAAAACGGGCAGTTTGTAAAAACTACGCTTACTAATAAAAAAGGTTGGTGGAATTTTGTTTTACCGGTTGATATTAATAATGATGGGCAAATAGATTTAATTGCAGGAAACTTAGGCCTGAATAGCCGCTTAAAAGCCACTGAAAAAGAACCCGTTCGCTTGTATGTGAACGACTTTGATGATAATGGGCAGAAAGAACAGGTACTTACCTATTATTTAGAAGGGAAAGAAATTCCGTTTGCGAATAAAGATGAATTACAAAAACAAATACCCATTTTAAAGAAACGATTTTTATATGCAGAAAATTTTGCAAAAGCTACTTTGCCCGAATTATTCACACAAGAAAAATTGAGCAGCGCTACGGTGTTAGAAGCTAATTATTTTTCCAATGCGGTTTTACTTAACAATGGCAATATGCACTTTACGGTACAGGCTTTACCCTGGCAGGCACAATTATCACCTTATAAAACCGGAGTTGTGTTAGATACCGGCACTAATGGGTTACCCAATATTTTTCTGGGTGGCAATTTTTATGATAATAATATTCAGATGGGCAGGTATGATGCCGATTTTGGAACTATTTTAACCAACAATGGACACCAACAATTTACTGCAAGCACTATGAATGGGCTCATCATTAAAGGTCAAATACGACATATATTACCCATTACGATTGGTGGTAGAAATTGCTTTATTCTGGCACGCAATAATGATAGTACAATGGTGATTGGGTTTGAAAAATAGGTGGGTCACAAAGATTTAATGTTAGCCACGAATAACACTAATGTGCACGAATCAGGGGTAACAAAACATTCGTGCATTCGTGGCAACAAAATACTTCAGCTCATTTGTTGCTTTTATCTAAAATACCGGCTGATAAATTTGTGTAACCCATTGTAGGGTATCGGTCTTTGTAGGTGCCTCATTCATGAGTCGGAAAAAAGGAATAGCCATGGCCGTGCGATGATAATCTGTAAAATACTGCATTAATGTTTGATAGGTATGCTGAATATTCCAAGGCCCACCATTTACCTCCGTTACAATAAAGTTTCCTTTTACCATTTGTTTGTATTCAAACTTCCCCTCACTTTCAATGGGTTGGCTAATAGGAATGGCTGCCATTAATTGTATACTGTCTTTATTCCAATGGGTAATATTGTAAATAGGGTGTCCGTTAGGTACTAATACCGATTTGCTCTTTGCAAAATCTGTTAACCGATTAATAATTCCATAAATGTCCTTGGGTGTAGGTTGTTTTTCTAAAATTATTTTTGTTGCAATTAGATAGGTATCATCGTAACCCTGTTGGTGTAATTGAATGCCATATACATTTTCCTTGTTTTCTGCAAAGGCAGTAAAGCGTGCCAGCATTTGTTGCATAGCGGGTTTTAATTGCAGTGCGGTGCGATAACGAATGATTTTTAAAAACGGATTATTGCCTGTGGGTATTTTTACCTGCCAAAGAATATAACTGGAATCTATACCGGAAGGGATAATACTAATTTGCGAATTGTACACCTTTTCGCCAGATGTTAATAAAAGTTTTAAACCTTTATATAATTTCTCGGTTACTGAAAGATGAATATTATCTATTACAAACCCATCTTCCCAATTAGTATCTGCATGGCCGTTATTAGTGTTGCCGTAGTTCCACCATTTTCGCCAATGGCTCGTATCTTGTAATAAACGGGTAACGCCATTTTCATTGGCGTTTATTTTTAAGGTAACACACATGGTGGCTTGCCGTGGAATCAAAATATATACCGTAACCGAAAAAATGATTAAAAGTGTAACAATAATCAGAATCCATTTTTTCATGCAACAACTTATTTAAACGGTTTAATTATAACGCTTGCAAAATAAGCCTAATCAATCATAAAAACCTATTGAATCTATTCAATAACCTTTAAAATAATCTTAACTTTTCTTTTCAGGGCAGTCAATAAAATACATTTCATTGTATTTGCACTGCTGCCTAAATTATGTTAATTTTCACCCGTCGCTTTTTAAAACAGAAAATATGTTCATGAATTGTGCAGTTCAACGTATCGGCATACTGGCTGTCACCATTGTACTGGTTGCCGGCTGTCATCACACTACTACTGCATTGCAACAGCAACCGCTGTTTATGCAACTTTCACCCGATGAAACCGGTATTCGTTTCATCAATCAGGTAAAAGATACCCGTGAAATGAATATTTTCAACTACCATAATTTTTATAATGGTGGCGGTGTAGCAATTGGCGATATTAATAACGATGGAAAGCCCGATATTTTTTTTACCTCAAACCAGGGTGAAAATAAATTGTATTTGAATGAAGGTAATTTTCATTTTAAAGATATTACACAACAATCCGGTATTTCAAGTGTACACAAATGGCATACCGGTGTTACTATGGTAGATATTAATGGTGATGGCTGGTTAGATATTTATGTATGCAATGCCGGCATTATGCCGGGCGATGACAGGGCCAATGAATTATACATTAATCAAAAAGATGACACATTTAAAGAAGAAGCAGCGAAGTATCATTTAAACGATACTGGTGCCTCTACACAGGCTATTTTTTTTGATTATGATCATGATGGCGATTTAGACTGTTTTGTACTCAACAATAATCCTAAATCAATTGAAAGCTTTGGGTATAAAAAAAATGTTCGAAATGTACGGGATACCACTGACGGCGACAGACTATACAGGAACGATAATGGCGCTTTTACCGATGTGAGTGCACAGGCAGGAATTTATGGCAGCGCCATTGGTTATGGTCTGGGCATTGCTGTAGGTGATGTAAATAATGATGGATGGGAAGATATTTATGTATCTAACGATTTTTTTGAAAAAGATTATCTCTACATCAATCAAAAAAATGGAACTTTTAAAGAAGTGAGTAATGCAGCATTGGGCCACATGAGCAATGGCTCCATGGGTTCTGATATGGCCGATATCAATAATGACGGCTATCTCGATATTTTTACCGCCGAAATGTTGCCTGAATCTGATTATCGTTTAAAAACTACCGTTAAGTTTGATGATTACGATGTGCAGAATGCCAAGAATGTATTAGATTTTCATCACCAGTTTACCGGCAATTGTTTACAGCTCAATAATCAGGATGGTACTTTTAGCGAAATTGCACAACTATCAGGAGTTGATGCTACCGGTTGGAGCTGGGGCGCATTGTTATTTGATTTTAATAATGATGGGAAAAAAGATTTATTTGTATCTAACGGTTTGAAACGCGATTTAACCGATCAGGATTTTCTGGCTTATTTTAATAACAATGAAACCATGCGCAAAGTAGCGGAAGGTGCATTTGGTTTGCAGGATATTTTAAACAAAATGCCCTCAGTGCCTATTTCTAATTACGGATTTATGAATAAAGGCCAATTGATGTTCAATAACCAATCACAGGCCTTGGGTTTGGCAACACCTTCGTTTAGTAGTGGGGCTGCTTATGCCGATTTAGATGGGGATGGCGATTTAGATTTAGTAGTGAATAATTTAGATCAACCTGCTTTTATTTATCAAAATACAACTACAGAAAAAAAACATGCTAGGTTTTTAAAAATTCAATGCAAAGGAAATGCACCCAATACCTTTGGCATAGGTGCAAGGGTTACCGTATTTGCAGGGCATCATATACAAATGCAGGAACAAATGCCTACCCGTGGTTTTCAAAGTAGCGTAGAGCCAGTATTGTTATTTGGCTTAGATTCATTACAGCAAGCCGATAGCGTTATTATTGACTGGCCCAATGGTAAACAGGAAACACGTTATACAGTTGCCACTAATCAAACCCTTGTGGTGAAAGAAACGGATGCAACCATAAAAAGGCAATTCCCGCTTCCTGTAAAACCCTGGTACACCAATGTGGCAACAGCTCGTATTCAGGGCGCTATTACACACCGGGAAAATGAATTTGTTGATTTTGATGTGGAACGACTCATGCCCAAAATGCTTTCAACTGAGGGGCCTAAATTAGCTTTGGGTGATATTAATGGCGATGGCTTAACCGATTTTTATATGGGCAGCGCCAGCGGCGATACGGCTAAAATATTCCTGCAACTGCCCAACGGCCATTTTAAACAAATACCCCAACCTGCTTTTATTGCCGATAAATACTTTGAAAATATTGGCGCTGCATTTTTGGATGCAGATGGCGATGGCGATCTGGATTTAGTAGTAGCATCCGGCGGCAATATGGCGCCGGTTGGATCACCTTATCTGTCACCAAGGTTATACTTGAATGATGGCAAAGGTAATTTTACAAAAACTACGAACGGATGGCCATCCCTCTCACTCAATGCATCCTGTGTGGAGGTAAACGATTATAATGGCGATGGTAAACCCGATATTTTTATAGGTGGCAGAAATATTCCCGGAAATTATGGATCACCGGCTTCCAGTGTTTTATTATTGAATAAAGGGAATGGCATATTTGAAGATGTAACAGCTTCAGTTGCACCGGCATTTCGTCAATTGGGTATGGTTACTGATGCAAAATGGACAGATGTGGATGGCGATGGACAAAAAGAATTAATTGTGGTGGGCGATTGGATGCCGGTTACTATTTTTAAATGGAGTAATGGCAAACTAAATAAATGGGAAGAATTACCCCATTCATCCGGCTGGTGGAATTGTATTACTGTAGTCGATATCAACCACGATGGGCATCCTGATTTTATAGCTGGCAACTTTGGCTTAAATTCAAATATCAAGGCCGATGAGCAACATCCTGCACAATTGTATGTGGCCGATTTTGATGGCAATGGGCAACAGGAATGTATGCCCGTTTTTTATAAAACCGACGGTAAGGCCTACCCGTATTATTTAAAAGGGGAGGTAGAATCGCAGATACCTTCCATCAAAAAAAACTTTTTAGCTTATAGTGCTTATGCCGGAAAAACCATGCAGGAATTATTCCCGGCCGAAATTTTACAAAAAGCATTGGTATTAAAAGTAGAACAGGCACAAACCTGTATTTTTTTAAATGATGGCAACGGCAATTTTACCATGCAGCCATTGCCTGTTCGGGCACAATTTTCACCTACATTTGCCATTGTAGTCGATGATTTTAATAAAGATGGTATCACCGACCTATATATTGCCGGTAACTTCTTTGGCTTAAAGCCACAAACCGGCCGCCTCGATGCCAATGAAGGAACCTTGTTTTTAGGCCAACCCAATGGTAGTTTTCAATTTATACATCCGGCACAAACGGGCTTAATTTACCGCGGCGAAGCCAGAGATGCTGCAATACTTCCGCTTGGAAACCATAAAAAAGCCTTATTGGTAACCATTAATAGTGCACCATTGTTGATGTTTGAACGTTAATTCAATTGTCTGTGTATTTTACTGAAAATCATTTTGTATTTTGTATTTTTTTATTTTCTTTACAATTGTTTGGTAATTTAATGAATATTTAATTTTTCATCAAAGATCATACCTACATCTTTTTATAAAACCTGCCATGAGAAGAATGCTGTTGAAACGTGTGCCGGTACGCTATGTATTAATTATTGCATATGGTATTTTATTACTGGGTTTAATGTATGTACAAATAGCCCAATACCGCCAATACCGGCGTTTATCTACTCAGTACAATCAAATTACGGGCAATAGTGTAGAAAAACTATCGCTGCTCATTAACCTGCGCCGGGGTAGTGATTATGTGCAAACCAATGTACTGCATTTGCTGTTAACCAAAGATGCTGAAGAGTTGGCAGCCACTCGAAAAATCATTCAGCAGGAGGTAGAACGCAACGATACCAAGATGCGTGAGTTTGAACAATTGGTTACAGCGCCAGAAGAAAAGCGATGGTTTGATAGTCTGTTGCAATACCGCCGTCAAAATAACGCAGTGCATGTACGATTTATCAACAAAGTCATGGACGATAATTTTAATACTGCAAGGCAGTTTTATTTAGACAGCCTGCACCTTAGTTTCGAAAACATGCAAAGGACCAATTCTCAATTAGCTGCTTTTGTAAAAGATTCGGCCAATCACCAAAAACAAATGCTCAATAATACCATTGCTGCAGACAATACAACAATGCTGGAAGTAGGTGGATTGATTGTGCTGTTGTTGCTGGCTATGGGTATTGCCGTAATAAGAACCCTGCAAAAAATGAAAGAAAGCTATTTTCAATTGGCTGAAAGTGAGGCAAAATATCGCTTTTTGGCCCAGCATACCAATGAAATCATTAATTGTTGTGATGCCTCAGGTAAAATATTATTTGCTAATCAGGCATTTAAAGAAAAGCTGGGTTACGATGATGCTGACATTGCCCGTTTAACCATTCCTGAAATTTTAGATGAGAACAGTTTGCATACTTTTAATCCAGACCTGCGGCCTGAGGTAGATGGTACCATCATCAAAAACATACAGAAAACCTATAAAACCAAATCTGGCCAAAAATTGTATGTAGAAGGCAGTATCATTATTGATTATAAAAATCGTAAATGTGTAGTTGCTGAAGCTTTTTTTAATGATGTAACAGCCAAAAAATTATTGGAACAACAGCTCATTGCTTCAGAAGCCAAATACCGCAGCATTTTTGAATTAAGTCCGCTGCCTATGCTGGCTTATGATGCCAATTCCCATCAAATTTTACAAGTAAACCGGGCAGCCATATTGCATTACGGGTTTACTGAAACGGAATGGTGCGTAAAAAAAATTACAGACATTATTCAGGAAGAATATTTGCCGGATGCATTACAGATTTTAAAGCACATGCAACAATATGCAGCGCCTTATGGAGGATTCATGAAACACATAACCAAAAATGGGCAGGTAATTGAAGTAGAAATACGAGGTGTGCCTTTTGAGTATGAAGGAATACCGGCCAGGCTGGTTACCATGTTAGATGTTACCGAACGCAACCAAATGGAAAACCGTTTATCGAAAGCCATATTGGATACGCAGGAACAGGAACGTTTTCAGATTAGTGCGGAATTGCACGACAATGTAAACCAGATACTAACGGGGGCAGTATTTTCATTGGGGCTGTTGAATAAAACAGAGATGGATAGTAACCGGAAAGAAGCCGTTGAATCAGCACACAAATATATTAGCATGGCTATAGAAGCCATTCGTAAAATATCGCACCGGCTGGCACCACCTTCCTTTAATCTGGTTGATTTTAGTGACAGTATGCAAATGCTGTTGAACAGCATCAATATAGACCGGAAGTACCAGATAGAATTTGCGTACAATATTCCCCTGGAAACAAAAATGAAGGAAGATGTGATGTTAAACATTTACCGCATTTTGCAGGAGCAACTGAACAATATCCATAAATACGCAGCCGCCACCCGCATTGAAGTAAGCCTTAATATAGAAGCAGGCTGGGCAGAATTGTATATTGCTGATAATGGACAGGGTTTTGATATGCATGCCCCCCGCACCGGCATTGGACTGCGGAATATAGAACGTCGTGCCGCCTTATTTTCCGGCTATTGCCACATACAATCATCGCCCGGAAACGGTTGCAGTGTAAAAGTTTTACTGCCGGTTTAAATTATTTAGAAGATTGGTTGTTAGCATAAATCCTTTCTTCCATTTGCCGGTTGGCTAACTTTAATGCATCTATCTGCCCTTTCAGTGCTTCTATTACATGGTCTTTTGTTAATATGATTTCGTCTTTTAAAATGCAGAAGGGGCATTGGTGCAAATGGGTTAAAGATGGGATATTGTTGTGTTGGTGAAATGATTGAATGGGGGTGTTGGTTGGTTTTGATAAATCGGTATTCAATAAATCATATTCAGTAACGCCAAAATAATTGGCAATTTTGTGAAATAATTTTAAATTTGGAAAAGATTTTCCTCTCTCATAGTTGCTCCATGTTGTACGCTCTATGCTCAATTTTTCCTGTATTCCTTCTTGTTTTAGTCCACTTGCCTTTCTAAGATATTCCAGATTAGAGGAAAAATATTTCATTTTTTTTGTGATTTAATTTGGATTTTTAAATACATTTGACTTATATTTGTTTTACATTGTTTTTTTTTAAAATTCATGGCAATTTTAAAAGGATAATCTATTTCCCTTAAAAAACCATCATGCAAAATGCTAAAAAAGCCCCCTCTTTTTTATGGCTTTTAATTGCTGCATACGCAATAGTGTTAGGTGCGCTAATTTTGGTTCAATTGAACCAATATAAGCAAATTGCGAACCTGACAAAGCAATTTAATATAACAGCAGAAAATTCCATAGGTAAGTTATCACTTCTAGTTGATTTACGCAAAGAGACTGACTCCCTACAGGCAAACATGGTGCATTTATTGTTATTAAAAAATGAAATCAATCATAATAGTTTACAACCATTTAAACAAAAGGTTGAAGAATCGTCTCTAATATATCATCTTTTTTTAAAACAATTTAATGGTTCTGGTACAAAGAAAGAACATTACCAATGGTTGGATAGCCTGCAATATGCCTGGGAACAAAATTTTTCATTAATAGAAAAAATAATGTATCGGTTCCAGTATGCGAACCTGTCAGCTGCTATTTCATTGTATACCCAAAAGCAGCATTTTGCTTATGAAAAAATGCAGGATATTATTGCCCGGTTATCTGATGAAGTAAAAACAAAAACAACAGTTCAAAAAGCCGCACTTTCAAATTTGGTGGAAAGAAGAGAGCAAGCGTTTGAATGGGATGGTTTAAAAATTTTGATTTTATTGGCAGTATTAGGATGTATGGTATGGGTTTCTTTTATAAAGAGTAAAAAAATCTATTTTTTATTGGCAGAAAGCCGAAAAAAGTATAAGAAACTGTTGGAGTTTTCGAATGAAATAATCTATAAAATAGATGAAAAGGGCAATATTACTTATGCAAATAAATGCTTTTTGCAGACACTGGGCTATATGAAAGAAGAAATAAATGAACTGCCCTTCAAATCAATTTCCTCAGAAGGATATGCTATTATAGAAGCGCAAAAAAATAATTCAGGTAATGTATCACAAATCATTCTGCCTTTTAACAATGTAAAATTAAAAACCAAAGATGGCCATCCGGTATTTGTAGAAGGAAATATTACTTTATTTTATCAATCGAAACGGCTAATGGGTGGCGAAGCATACTTAAACAATGTAACTGAAAAAGTATTACTAACTGAAAGATTAAAGGTTTCGGAGGAAAAATACCGTAATGTTTTCGAATTAAGCCCACTACCCATGTGGATTTATGATGCAGCAACCCTTTTCTTTATACAGGTAAATGAAGCTGCTGTTCAACATTATGGTTATGCAAAAACAGAATGGCTGCAAATGAAAATATCCGATATTATTTATGCAAGAGATTTACCCGGCATTCAAAAAGTTTTACAAATTATTGAAAAAAAAAATGACGCACTCAACTACACATTGCAAAACCTAAAAAAAAATGGTACTATTACAGATGTTGAGTTAAGGGGCATTGAATTTAATTACGAAGGTAAACCCGCCCGTTTAGTAACGGTATTAGATGTTACGGAACGCAACCAAATGGGAAACCGTTTATCGAAAGCCGTATTAGATACCCAGGAACAAGAACGTTTTCAAATTAGTGCTGAATTGCACGACAATGTAAACCAGATACTAACGGGGGCGGTATTTACATTGGGATTGTTGAGCAAATCGGAATTAGATAGCGGGCAGAAAAAGGCTGTAGAAACAGCGCACAAATATATTAGTATGGCCAATGAAGCCATCCGTAAAATATCGCATCGGCTGGCGCCACCCTCTTTTAATCTGGTTGATTTTAGTGATAGCATACAAATGTTACTGAATAGCATGAATATTGACCGCAAATACCGGATAGAATTTGCTTATAACATAGAGCCAGGTATTAAGATGAAGGAAGATGCCATGCTGAACATATATCGCATATTGCAGGAACAACTGAATAATATTCACAAATATGCTGAGGCTACACTAATAGAGGTTAGTTTAAATGTAGCAAATGATCGTGCAGCATTATATATAGCCGATAATGGTAAAGGGTTTGATATAAAAGCCCCCCGTACCGGCATTGGCCTGCGCAATATAGAACGCCGGGCTGCCTTATTTTCCGGCTATTGCCGCATACAATCATCGCCCGGAAACGGTTGCAGTGTAAAAGTTTTATTGCCGGTTTAGCATCCTCTGGTGTTTGCATTTCAATTAATTGATAACTTGCAGTCTGATGATATCGTACAGCATAAAATATTGGTATGCTGTATCCTCATCCACTATTTTGTTTGCAATTGTCATTGTATGAAATGATTCTTTACAAAATTAAATGCTAAACGTAATAATGAAGGATGCATTTCATGTGCTAAAATCAATAAATGTAAACGCATGAAAAAAATAATTGTATTGCTGCCGGTATATCTATTGTGTGTAACAATCTTTGCACAAACCAATGTTGATTCCTGGAAAATTACAGCCGACTCTATTAACCCTTCTAATTATTACGGCGTTACGGTAGCCAATGGAATGATCGGCATTGTATCTGCAGCCGAACCGTTTAAAGTGAAAGATGTGGTACTGGCCGGTGCTTATGATACTTATGGCCGTGGCATGGTGAGTAATTTTTTACGCAGCTTTAATTTGCTGAATATGCAAATGAGTATTGACGGGCAACAGGTTGATAAAAATAATATCAGCAATATGCACCAGGTATTGGATATGCAGCATGCTAATTTTACCACCAACTTTCAATACGGGGCAAAAGCAGATGTTAGTTATACTTATTATTCTTTAAGACAGTTGCCTTTTACGGTTTTAATGACAGTAACCATTACTGCCAAAGAACCTATTACCATTGGTGCAGCCAGTGTAATGGAGGCGCCGGATGCTTTGAGAGATGTGGAAAATTATTACAATCAAATCGATCGGCCGCATGTGCTCATCAGTTTATTGACTTCTTCTGCCAAAAGTCCTACCGGTAAATTATTGTTGTGTGCATCCAATAGTTTTATGTTCGATGAGCCGCATGGGAAGGAACCATCAATCATTCATGAAATGTGGGATAATAATATGCACCTAATGAAGTTTTCCAAAACATTAAAAGCAGGTGAAACTTATACCTTTAGTATTGTAGGTTCTTCTATTACATCCGCTCATGATGCCGACCCATTGAATGAAGCCCAACGATTAACCATTTTCGCTAAGCTGCAGGGTCGTAAAAGATTAATTGCTTTTCATGATAAAGCCTGGGATGATTTATGGAAAAGCGATATTACTATTACTGGCAATCCGCAGGATCAGCAGGATGTACACAGTATGTTGTATCATCTCTATTCTTTTGTTCGTGAAGGCACCGATTTAAGTCCTTCGCCTATGGGTTTATCCGGTTTAGGTTACAATGGCCATGTGTTTTGGGATGCCGATTTATGGATGTTCCCGGCTATTTTGGTATTACACCCTGAAATGGCTAAAAGCATGATTGAATACCGGTTTCAACGTTTGGCTGCTGCCAAACAAAATGCATTTGAGCATGGTTACAAAGGCGCCATGTTCCCTTGGGAAAGCGCAGCTACCGGTGTAGAAGAAACACCGGTATGGGCTTTGAGTGGTCCTTTTGAACACCATATTACCGCTTGTGTGGGAATTGCCGCCTGGCAATATTATGAAGTAACACAGGATAAGGTTTGGCTGAAAGAAAGGGGGTGGCCGTTATTGAAGGCGGTGGCTGAATTTTGGAGTAGCAGGGTAGAGCGCAATGGCCCCGGCCATTTTGATATTAAAGATGTAGTAGCAGCAGATGAATGGGCCGAGAATGTAGACAATGATGCTTTTACCAATGCTGCCGCCAAAGCGGTATTACAATATGCTACCACAGCAGCAGGTATTGTGGGTGAAAAGGCAGATGATGACTGGGCTTTTGTAGCAAAAAATATTCCAATACTGCATTTTGAAGATGGGGTAACCAAAGAACATGCTACCTATAACGGAGAAGGCATTAAACAGGCTGATGTAAACTTATTGGCCTATCCCTTAAAAGAAATTACAGAACCTGCACAAATCAAAAAAGATTTGGAATATTATTCGGCACGTGTACCCGACGCCGGAACACCAGCCATGACGCAGGGTATATTTGCCTTGCTGTATGCCCGTTTGGGCGATGGTGCAAAAGCCTATCACTGGTTTAAAGATGCGTATATTCCCAATTTAAATCCACCATTTCGGGTAATTGCAGAAACCAAGGGCGGCACCAATCCTTATTTTGCAACCGGTGCCGGTGGCATTATACAAAGTGTGCTCATGGGTTTTGGCGGATTGAATATAACAGAAAAAGGTATCACACAAATTCCTTCCGTATTGCCCAAGCAATGGAAGAAGCTAACTATTACGGGTGTAGGGCCGGAGAAAAAAACTTTTACGGTTCAATAAAAATATCCTATTTTCATCCCTCATTTTTGAATTGAAAAAGATTGCTTCCATAGTATTATTGGGCATGTTGCTGTTTAACTGGGTGGGTTACCGCTTTGTGATGGACTATTTGGAAAACCGCGCCGATATTGCTTTTCAATCACAATTAGACGATAACCAATACAACGAAAAAGACCTAATCAGCATCAAGGTACCGGCCGCTTTGCCTTATGGTGCCAGTTCCCAAAAATTTGATCGGGTAAATGGAGAAATTACGGTAAATGGCATTACTTATGCTTACGTAAAACGCCGTTTTTATCAGGATAGTTTAGAGGTATTGTGTATTCCTAATTTTGCTAAAACCGGCATTAAAAATGCCAGAGATGCTTTTGCAAAGTTGGCAAATGATTTTGTGAACAGCAGTTCTTCTAAAAAAGATGCCGGACACCAAGCCCATACAGTTAAACCTGTAGTACAGGATTATAACCGTCCTTCCTGTTACACCTGTCAACATCCTACTTCTTACACGCTATCTGTTTTTTCTGCCTATCGGCATCAACTCTATCAGTTTATATTGATTAAACAATTAGACAAACCTCCGGAATTATCTGCTGCTACACTTGCATAGTGTGTGCTATTTCTTCTCTTTCATTTTTTTAAAAAGGTGTTTACAAGTTTATTGCATTCAATTGCAACAAATACGCATTGATTGGGATTCAAATTCCCTTTACTGCTGCATTATTTGCAATGGAAAACATATCGTACTGTAAACATGAATAACAACCACACCATTGGTAATAGAAATAACCGGGTGTGTGTAAATATAACTGTCAATAAATTATTGAATGAAAATTGTTGGGTTGTCTGGCACTCAATGCCAAGCAGTCTGCAATACTGTAAAATATGGAATGCATGTCTGTAAGATTATTTGCTTTGGGTTTTTCATTTCTATTGCTAATGGCTTGTTCTAATAACAATGCGTATAAAAAAATCGTACAAAATCCGGAATTGTTTACCCATACTGTTCATGAATTAAATACGGTGGTAATGGGTAATAATTTTGGCCCTGTGGTAGCTTCCAGAAATTATGCCTATGCAGCTATTGCTGCATATGAAGTAATTACTGCCGGTTATCCCAATCAGTATCAGTCGCTTAAAGGGCAGTTGAATGGATTGAATGCGATAGCACAGCCCGATACCACACAGCCTATTGATTATGATTTTGCAGCAGTATTGGCTTATTGCAAAGTGGGTGAAGCGGTTACATTTCCGGAAGGTAGTTTGAAAAGCTATGTGGATAGTTTGGTGCAGTTGGTAAAAAAGAATGGTATGAGTAATGCCGTATATACCGCTACAAAAAATTATGCAGATGCAGTAGCACAATCTATTATAGCATGGAGCAAAAAAGATAATTATGCTGAAACCCGCAGCATGCCTAAGTTTTCGGTGATTGACAGCCCCGGCAGATGGGTACCCACTCCACCCGCTTATGCCCAGGCCATGGAGCCACACTGGAATTTAATAAGACCCATGGTAATGGACAGTGCCGGACAGTTCAGAGCAGAAAAACCTTTGCCCTTTAATGTTACAGACAAAAAAAGCCCCTATTACTTACAGGTAAAAATGATGTTGGACAGTTGTACTACACTTACGCCTGAACAAAAACATATTGCTAATTTTTGGGATGATAATCCGGGCAAGTTGAATGTAAACGGACATGCCATGTTTGTATTTAAAAAGTTTTCGCCTCCGGGCCATTGGATGAGTATTACCGGCATTGCTGCAAAAAAAGCAGGAGCAAATTTTCCTGAAACAGTATATGCTACTGCCAAAACTGCCATCGCTTTGTTTGATGCATTTATACAATGCTGGAATGAAAAATACACTTACAATACCATACGTCCGGAAACAGTCATCAATAAATATTTCGATCCTAACTGGCGCCCCGAATTACAAACGCCGCCGTTCCCGGAATATACCTGTGGGCATTGCACCATTTCTGCATCAGCTGCTGAAGCTTTAACCAGTGTATTTGGCGATAATTTTCCTTATACTGATTCTACTGAATTAGAATTTGGTATTCCCAGCAGAAGTTTTACTTCGTTTCGGCAGGCAGCACAGGAAAATGAAAAAGCCCGTTTTTATGGTGGCTTACATTACTGGTATTCCTGTGGACAGGGGCATAACAGCGGTATTAAAGTTGGCAATCTGGTTGTGGAAAAATTGAAGATGAAAAAATAGCGACGCATCTTTTGTGAAGGTCATCTATTTATGCAAATGGATAACACAAAAAGCCTGATTTGATAGTTGCAACAGGTTGCAAACATCAAATCAATTTAGCAACCACAAACTAACTGAACAAATATGAAAATAACATATAAAAAATTATTTTTTTTCTCGATACTCATGCCATTATTACAAAACATACAGGCACAAACAGAACAAGATGGCATTATGATGGCCAAACAAAACTGGTGTACCGGTTTTGTGTACAATTACAATAGCTGGAACCATTACTGGGAAGGTAGTTTCAAAAGAGACAATGCCAATTTAGGTACTGTTTCTACCCAATCGGTAGCTTTTATGGGCGCTTATGGAATTACTGGTAAGTTAAATGTATTATACAGCTTGCCTTATGTGCGTACACATGCCTCTGCAGGCACTTTGCATGATATGGAAGGATTGCAGGATGCCGGTATCTGGATAAAATGGCAGGCCTGGCAAAAGAAAGTACAACAACAAAAATATACTGTGTTTTTAACCGGCGGCTATTCATTTCCTACCACCAATTATCAGGCAGATTTTTTGCCACTTGCTATTGGTGTAAGAAGTAAAACTGCTTCTCTGCGTTTAATCCTCGATTATCAGAAAAAGAATTTTTTTGTAACCAGTACAGCAGCCTATGCTTACAGAGATAATATATACATCGACAGGACAGCTTATTACACCACTGAAATGCATTACACCAATGAAGTGGCTATGCCTAATATAATGTATGCAGGCATTCGCTTTGGTTATAGAAAAAAAGAAGATTATGCCGAATTTATATTAGTCAATGCAACTACGTTAGGTGGTTTTGATATTAGGAAAAACGATATGCCTTTCCCTAGTAATAAAATGAATACTACCATAGTCGGTATCAATGGGAAATATGCCTTTCCACATTTCCATCGTATTGCACTTACCAGCAGTGTGAGTTACACAGTTACCGGAAGAAATGTAGGACAGGCAACCAATATGGCAGTTGGTATTTTTAAAGTATTTGATTTTGCTTCTGCCAAACAAAAACAAATTAATCACAACCAATCAACCAACTAATTGTATGAAAAAAATTATATTTATATCAATCGTTGCAGTTACAGCCATTGTATTTGCTTGCAACAAAAATGCGCCGGATATTACGGCCAACCTTTCACCCCTACAGCCACAAAATGTAGACCTCAATGCAGGGAGTTGGAAAACTATTTTATTGCCCCGCCCCGATACTTTTGCTGTTGCGGCTCCTAATCCGGTAAGTTCAGCCGATTATAAAGCAGAGTTGAATGAAATTAAGGGATATCAAAAAAATCTCACCTCATCGCAAATGGCTACCATTCAATATTGGGCCGCCGGCGGTGTATTAAGGTGGAATGAATTAATGCGGGGCCTGGTAACCAAATACAATTTGCCCGCCTATCAAAACCCCGATGGCAGCTATCCTATTCCCAATGCCAATAACCCATTTGCCTATCCGCTGTTTCCGTTTGCCAATCCGCCTTATGCAGCACGTGCTTATGCTTATATCAGCGCAGCACAATATGATGCGTTGGTAGCATGCTGGTATTATAAAAAATTATACAATCGTGCAGCACCTTATACCAATGATAGTACTATACAGGCAAAAGTAACTACTTCAACCTTGCCATCCTATCCATCTGAAGCTGCAGTTATGGCCGGGGTAACGGCTGAAATGATGAAGTTGTTATTCCCTACAGAGATTGCCAATATTGAACAAAAAGCAAAGGAACAGGAATTGTCCATGATGATGGCCGGTGCTGCAACACGCAGTGATATTGCTGCCGGTGAAGCATTGGGAAGACAGGTAGCAGAAGTTTTTATTGCACGGGCTAAAGCCGATAATGCCGGCAAAGCCGTAGGCACCTCCACCGACTGGAAAAATTTTGAAACGGTTGCAATGGTTAAAGGTGAGATACCCTGGTATAGCTTAGAATCTCCCAAACGACCACCCATGTTGCCATTGTTTGGAAATGTAATACCATTTTTGTTTCCTGCTGCAACAGTACCCTCTTTTCGTCCGGCTCCTCCACCCGCTACACATGGTCAGGCTGTACAACAGGCTGCTGCAGAAGTGTATGAAAAAATAAAATCACCCACACGTGAAAATATACAGCATGTTCAATTTTGGGCTGACGGGGTTGGTACATTTACACCTCCAGGCCACTGGGATGCCATTGCTGCGCAAGATTTTATTACAAAAAACTTCAGTGAAGTACGTTGGGCTAGAAATTATGCTTTATTAAATATGGCATTAATGGATGCTGCCATTGTATGTTGGGATGTAAAATATTATTATTTTAATCCAAGGCCCACACAAATGAATCCTGCCATTAAAACATTAACAGGCATACCTAATTTTCCATCTTATATCTCCGGCCATTCTACCTTTAGCGGTGCTGCTGCCACTATTTTGGCACATATTGTACCTGAACAGGCCGGCAAATATTGGGCAATGGCCAATCAGGCTTCCATGTCAAGATTAGAAGGAGGTATTCATTATAAAGTGGATTGTGATACCGGATTAGTAGTGGGTAGTAAAGTAGGCAATTATGCTGTTTTGCGTGCAAAACAGGATGGCGCCGAATAAAAATATGTAATGTTTTCGATTAAGTTCATCTAGCGTACCCCTTTGTTTCTACAAGGGGGGATTTTTTAAAAATCAAATTCAATATAAAGCATTTTTTTGAATGTAACACTATTTTTTAAATGTATTCTGATATGAAATTATTACGCGTTGCATTTTTTTGTACACTGTTTTTTCTTTTCAATAATCAACTCTTTGCTCAAGAAAATTTAATGAACAATGATACAATACCCGTAAATGATTTGCAGGAAGTGATTGTAAGCTCAACCCTTCGCGATTCGGTACAATTTCTGCCCGATCTAAAAGGTGTTGCAGTATTTGCAGGTAAAAAAACCAATCTCATCAGACCTAATACAACACAAGCCAATCTGGCTCAAAATATGGTAAGGCAGGTTTTTGCAAAAGTACCCGGATTAACCAGTTGGGATATGGATGGTGCCGGAACACAATTAAACATTGGTGCAAGGGGAACCGATTCGCACCGAAGTATTGAAATGAATATGCGTCAAAATGGGTACGTTACCAATAGCGATATTTTTGGTTATCCTGAAAATCATTATACACTACCCTTAGAAGCCGTGCAGGAAATTCAGTTTGTCCGCGGCTCTGCAGCCTTACAGTATGGCAGTCAGTATGGCGGCATGATGAATTTTATTATCAGGCAAGGCGATAGTACCAAACCCATATCGGTTGAGAGTAATCAAACTGCCGGCAGTAACGGATTTTACAATTCGTACAATGCAGTGGGTGGCACAACCGGTAAAATAAATTATTATGCTTATTATGATAACCGGCATGGCAATGGCTGGCGCCCTTCGCAGGCATTTGATTATCATGCCTACTATGCCAATTTAGAATATCGTTTTAACGATAAAGGCAGTATTGCTTTTCAGTTTTCGCGAATGCGCTATGTACAACAAATTGCAGGCGGTTTAACCGATGCACAGTTTGCACAAAATCCCAGACAATCCTTGCGCAATCGTAATTTTTTTAATCCGGAAATTAATATTCCTGCCATTATTTTTAAATACCGCTTTTCACCCAATACCAAATTGCAGGTTACAGCTAATGTCTTGTTCGGCCAACGCAATAGTGTTCAGTTCATCAACACACCTAATATTGCCGATACCGTGAATAAACAATTGGGTTCATATAATCCCAGACAGGTAGATCGGGATTATTACAGCAGTTTCTCAATAGAAGCCAGATTGTTGCATTCATATAAAATTGGAAACGTAACAAGTACGCTGGCAACCGGTTTCCGTTTGTCTTCAGAAGTTACCAGACGAGATCAGTTAGGTGTGGGCACTACCGGCAGTAATTTTGATTTGTCGTTAATAGCACCTTATGGTAACATGTTGCGGTTTCATACCAATAATGCGGCAGCATTTGCAGAAAATATTTTTCAAATTACACCGCGGTTTTCTGTTATACCCGGTTTTCGGTATGAATTGATTCAATCTGATTATACGGGTGTTATCAATCATGCCGCAACAGCTGTGTCATACAATGGCAATCGTTCTTTTCCGTTGTTTGGAACCGGTTTGCAATTTCAAAGTACAAAATCCACGCAGGTCTACGCTAATATATCGCAGGAATACCGGCCATACCTCTATTCGCAAATAACACCGGCCGACAGGGTAGATGTGATTGATCCTAATTTAAAAGATAGTAAAGGCTATGATATCAGTATAGGCTACAGAGGAACAATTAAAAATATATTGCATTTTGATGTGGATGTATTTCGGGTATATTATGGCAACAGAGTGGGACTAATTACAAAAAATGATGCGAACCATAATCCCTTTTTGTATACTACCAATATTGGTAATGCGGTTGCTAAAGGCATAGAAGCCTATGGTGAAATATCCTTAGCCGCTTTGTGGAAGAGAAATAATAAACAAAAAGATATTCGTTTATTTAATTCATTAGCCTATACCCATGCCCGTTATATCAGTGGTGAATCAAATGCCAACGGCAATAATGTGAATTTAACAGGCAATACGGTAGAGCATGTGCCACAATGGGTAAATAAAACCGGCCTGTCGTTATTGTTACATCAGTTCACTACTACAATGCAATATAGTTATACAGATAAATCGTACAACGATGCTTTAAATACGGTTAACAGTGCCAATGGTGTTACAGGTGTAATTCCTTCCTTCGGTTTGTGGGATTGGACAATAGGGTATGCATTTTTGAAACATTACCAGATAACCGGTGGAATTAATAATCTGTTGAATTTGAATTATTTCAGTCAGCGTATCACTTTTTATCCGGGCCCCGGCATATTACCGGCTGATGGAAGAACTTTTTTTATTTCTTTTTCTGTTAAAATGTAAAATTTTTTTATGCAACAACAAACTGTATCTTCTGCTACTTATTCTAATGTAAAAATTCCGGCTGTTAAGATTTTTAATACAATTATCTGGTTTAACCGACTGGCTTTATCCATTGTATTTATTTGGTTTGGTTATTTAAAAATTATACAGGTATCGCCGGCGGAAGCGTTGGTGCAACATTTACACAGCATTACAGTAGTAAGATTTATTCCAATTAATATTTTTTTAATACTATTGGGTAGTGTGGAAGTGGCAGTAGGTATTTTATGGTTGTTTCCTAAATTAACCAAACTGGCATTTGTATGTTTTGGTTTACACATGTTTACTACTTTTCTGCCATTGATTTATTTGCCTGCGGATACCTGGCAACATGCCTTTGTGTTAACACTTACCGGGCAATACATTGTTAAAAATATTGTATTGATAGCCAGTGCCATTACCATTTGGTATGCAAGAATCAGCCGCTAAAACCTTTTGTGGCTGAGACTATAATTGAAAGCAGCTATTATTTTTCTTCATAAGGTTCTAATAAAAACATACCATATGGGGGTAGTATTAAATATTCATAATCTGCACCAACGGTGTACACTTGCTGATTGAGATGATTGAATAATTGTTTTGGAATATGGCCATGTTCTTTAAATGTATACCAAGTTAAGTAGGACGCTTTGTTACTGTAATTAAACAATGCGTAAACACGTTGATTACCATAAGCCCGCATAAAACCGGCAACATGAATATTGTGTGGGGTTAACCAGATGATGTTACTATAATCACTTAAAATGGGCAACTGTTTTCGTAACTGCAGCAACTGTTGTGTTTGTGTAAAGATGCTGTTTTCAATGGTGCCGGTTGTATTTCTTTTTTTGTTTTTATCCCAGTCAATCAATGGCCGGTGCATCCATCTGTTGTCATAACTTTTGCCCGGATCATGCAGATAGCTGTAATCATTGGTATAGCCCACTTCATCTCCATAAAACAACATGGGCAATCCACCCAGAAAAAAAGTTTGTGCCTGCATCATCAAAATTTTGGCAATTGATTCTTCAATAGCTGCTGCATTCTGATTGGCCTGTGCAGCTTCTAAACCGCACAACGATGCCAATGAACCGCTGATTCGTGCATCCTGTGTTTTAGGATTCACTGAAAATAAAGCACCACGTGCCGGTGATCCTTCTATATTACCTGAATAATAATTTTTTAAATATCGGCGGTGTTCGTATGGATTAAAACCTGCTTTACGAATACTGTTGTCTTCATACCCCAGTCCAATATCATCGTGGCAACGAGTATACGTTATCCACGATGTGCCAAATGGTTTTTTTACCAAATCTTCCTGTGCTGCCAGCATTACCCGAACATCCTGTGTGGCCAATGCATCCCATTGCAAAGCCATTTGCGTGGCATTGTAGGCAAAATCACATTCATGTGCAATGAATAATCCTGTTCCAAAATATTGCATAATTTTTTTAGGTGCAACAATGGCTTCTCCCAGTAATGCCATGCCAGGGGTGGCTACTTCCACACAACATTTTATCAGTTGCAGCAAGGCATGTGCCTGTGGTAAATTTTGACAGGTAGTGCCAATTTCTTTCCAGATGAATGCAGGCGCATCAATGCGTAAAATATCTACACCCAAATTGGCATAAAAAAATATATTGTCTAACATCACCATAAACACTTCGGGGTTTCTATAATTCAAATCCCATTGGTATTGATGGAAAACAGTCATTACCCATTTGTTGCATTCAGGCACATAAGTAAAATTTCCGGGTGCTGATTCGGGAAAAATTTCCGGCATAGATGCATCATACTGATCGGGTATATGCCGATCGTTGAACATGTAATAAAAATGCTGATATTTTTCATCTCCTTGTTTTGCCTTTTCTGCCCATTCGTGTTTGTGAGAAGTATGATTCAAAACAATATCGAGCATTACATACATTTCCTGTTTCTGCATTTTTTGCTGTAACTGTTGCAAATCTTTCAAAGTACCAAAACGTTCATCTACCTTTCTGAAATTAGATACGGCATATCCGCCATCACTTTCATGCAGCGGACTTTCGAACAATGGCATCAGGTGCAGCACATTCACGCCTAATTCAGTAAAATAATCTAATTTGTTTTGCAAGTTTTGCAAGTTGCCGCAAAATCGGTCCACATATAAACTCATTCCTGCCAATTGATTACTTAAAAACCAATGCTCCTGTTGTAATTTTTTGGTATCTCTTTCCAGAAAGGGTTGGGGGCGTTGTTGATAAGTGGTGATGATTAACTGCATCAACTGCTGCCAAATGATATCGCATTGTGGATGTTGTGCATATAACTGCAGATACAATGATTCTATAGCCGTTGCATTGGCAATAAAACGTGCAAAAAATGCACTGTCTTTTTTCGAAATATCTAATGATTGTTGCTGCAGTAGTTCAACAATCTTATTGTGTAAATTTTTTTGATACACTGCCGGTTTAATTTATAGGATGTAAAAATTTAAGCTTTAAAAATATCACTATTCAAATGTTTAAATGCCTCCATCGCGCCCATGTAGGCACAGGTTCTGGCACCTGCCTTATTGGCGTTGATAACAATTTCCTGCCAGTTGTTGATGTTTAGTTGCATCATCTTGTTTTTTTCTACACAACTTAACTGGTATAATACAGCGCCAACAAATGCATCGCCTGCACCGGTGGTATCCACCACTTCAACGGGTATGCTGGGTATGGTAATTTGTTGTTTTTGATAGCACAATAACGTACCCTCTTTGCCTAAAGTAATACAGAATACTGCATTTGAAAAATTAGCCAGCCAATTTGCCGCATCGGCAACAGAACTGCAGCCCGATAATAACATGGCTTCTTCATCGCTCACCTTAAAAAAATCGCTTTCTTGTAAAAAGTACAACGATTGATGAATAAAATTTTGTTGTTGGTGCGCAAAAAGCAAATGCCGGTAATTGGGGTCAAAACTTACAAAACAATTTTTTGCTTTGGCTTCTTTTAAAAGGGTGCGGTAAGTTTCTTGTAAGGGGCCCGGTAAAAATGCAGTGGCAGATCCAAAGTGCACAATGCCGGTATCGTTAGTAAGCATTCCATGGGTTTCCTGTTGCATCAAATAGCCATCCGCACCGCGGTTAAAAACAAAGTCACGCTCACCATCTTCTTTTAATGAAACAAATGCAAAAGTGGTAAAATGCTCGTTGCTGGTTTGCATCCATTGGGTATCTACACCAAAATCCTGCATCGTATGTATCAATTGATGCCCAAAGGGATCATTACCTACTTTGGCCGCTAATTGTATCCTGCCGCCAAGCGCTGCAATGGCTGCTGCCACATTGGTAGGTGCGCCGCCTGTTTTTTTCAGAAAATGTTCACTGGTTTCCAATGATTTTCCTTTATCGGTACAAATCATGTCTATCAACGCTTCGCCTATACAAATAATGGTATGCATAATTTTATTTTTATGTGTTCAGCTTTTGTTTTTCATGGCATCGCCTCTTGTGTCACTCACTGCATCGTTCTGAACAATGATGCGCTGTTTAATGTCCTCCACCCGATGCAGCGGGTATCAGTTTGTCGTTATCCATCTTTTCTCTTTTTATCAATGTAGTGGCTACAGCAGCCAGCAATAATAATATTCCCGCAAAGGCTATAGCGTTAGTGGGTTTATCAGACAGTAACCAGTGGTACACAAATCCAAATGTGGTAGTTTGTAAAATCATGGGTATTACAATCATCATATTAATAATGCCCATGTACACCCCATAACGTTCTTTCGGTATACTGCCCACTACCATAATGTAAGGTACCCCCATCATACTGGCCCAGGCAATACCAAAGCCAATCATGGGTACAAACAATAATTCTTTTTGTACAATATGTGGAAATATAAGCAGACCAATTCCTGCCATGAGTAAGCAAAGAATATGCACATACTTAGCACTTATTTTTTTGGCAAGCCACACCAGGCCAAATGCAGAAACAAAAGTAACAATATTGTAAAAGCCGTTTACTTTTCCGGCCCAAACAACGGCTTGTTCATATAATTCGGCATTACCATCGGGCGTAGTGTGAAAAACCGATTGGGCAATGCTTAACGATACAAATTGCCAATAGCAAAACATGGCATACCATTGAAATAAATAGACTAATGCCAGTAACCACATAATGCGGGGCATATCACCAATAGCCAAAAATATTTCTTTCATGGAAGCAAAAAATCCTGATTTTTTTGCCCGCAGTTCAGCCAATTCTTCTGCTGTGGGCGGAATTTCAGGGGTGGTACTGACCGACCATACCACGCTTACAATTGAGCAAATAGCACCCACAAAAAAAGAGCCAAATACCCAGTAAGGAATACCTGAACGTCCATCGCTGGTGGTGCTTTCACCGGTAATGATGTTTTTAAAAAATCCAAGGGAGAGATTGGCTAAGGTAATACCCAGACCTGTAAAGAAACTTTGGGTTAAAAATCCCATAGCTCTTTGTTTTTCGGTTAGTTTATCGGCTATAAAAGCACGGTAAGGCTCCATAGCCGTATTATTCGCAGCATCTAAAATCCACAATAAACCGGCGGCCATCCACAAACTGCGGCTAAAGGGAAAAGCAAACAGGGTTAAACTGCAAAAAATAGCACCAATTAAAAAAAATGGTTTGCGCCTTCCCCAGCGCGGATGCCAGGTTCTGTCGCTAATTGCACCAATTAATGGTTGAATCAGTAATCCGGTCATGGGACCGGCTAAATTTAATAGCGGTAATTCTTCAGGCCGGGCATGTAAAAACGTGTACAACGGATTTATGGCAGTCTGCTGTAAGCCAAAGCTGTACTGGATTCCAAAGAATCCTACATTCATATTAATGATTTGCCAGAAACTGAGTTTTGGTTTCGTAAAGGCCATGTATTTGGTTTAATCGTTAGCAGTTGTTACCTGTAATACTTTTTACCAAAAGCTTACAAAAAACAAATGGTATTAAAGATAAGAAACACCAAGTTCCAAGTATGATTTATGTAAAGGCGCAATCGTTTGCTGTTTACATTTTGTAAAAGGCCAATTTTTACTGCTTATCCTCAATTATTTCAACTTTATCGGAAAAAATAGTTAAAAAAATTTTTCTATTGTGTAAAAAGTACACAAATTTGTATGGCATTGTGTATAAATAACACATTGCTGCAAACGTTTGCAGTACAACTTGAACCATATGAAACGATTTCTACTTGCTATTTTGTTGATTTTAACAGGTATAACAGTCGATGCGCAATTATTAAGATGGTCGCCTGCTTTTATTCAGGATACCAGTGCTTCTATTACCATTACCTGCGATGCAACCAAAGGAAACAAGGGATTATTGAATTACACACCTGCTACAGATGTATATGTACATATTGGTGTAATTACTTCTGCAAGCACATCATCATCAGACTGGAAATATGTACCCTTTACCTGGGGCACCACCAACCCTGCTGCCAATGCGCCAGCTGCCGGTACCAATTTGTGGCGGTATACCATTGCCGGTGGTTTACGATCATTTTTTAATATCACCAATCCTTCCGAAAAGATTCTAAAAATTGCCATTCTTTTTCGAAATGGCAATGGCAGTATTAAACAAACCAATGCCGATGGTTCGGATATGTATATCCCGGTGTATGATAATGGATTGTATGCAAGAATTGATACACCCTTAAAACAACCTACTTATATACCCATCATTGAGCCGGTTACAAAAAATATGGGTGATGTGTTGAATATCAATGCAAAAGCCAGCCAGCCCTCACGCCTTACCATTTATTATAACGGTACTGCCATTGCGTACGATAGTGCCGTTACACAACTATCTGCAGCACCCACTATTGCAGCAGCAGGCACACAAACCATGATTGCAGAAGCATATAGCGGAAGTGCATTTTCGAGAGATACAGTAAGTTTTTTAGTTTCCGGCGGAACCAATTTTGCTCCATTGCCGGCCGGTGTTACCGATGGTATTAACTATGAACCCGGCGATACTTCTGCTACTTTGGTGTTATATGCGCCTAAGAAAACTAAAATTATTGTACTGGGTGATTTTAATAACTGGGCTCCCTCTTTAAATTACCAGATGAATGAAACCCCCGACAGCCTGCGCTTTTGGATTCGGTTAACCGGTTTAACGCCCGGTGTAGAATATGCTTATCAGTATCAGATAGATGGTAGCTTAACTGTGGCCGATTACAATGCAGAAAAAATATTGGATAAAAATGTAGATCCACAAATACCCTCAACTACTTACCCTAATTTAAAACCATTCCCTGCCAATGCAGTGGGTTCAATTGTAAGTGTATTGCAAACAGCAAAGCCTGCCTACAACTGGCAAGTTACCAATTTCTTCCGCCCTGATAAGCGCAACTTGCTGATATATGAATTGCTGATTCGCGATTTCACAGCTACACAAAATTGGAAAGGATTACAGGATACGTTAAGCTATTTAAAACGCCTCGGTGTGAATGCCATTGAAGTAATGCCCTTCAATAACTTTGAAGGATACAGCAGTTGGGGCTACAACCCTAATTTTTACTTTGCGCCCGATAAAGTGTATGGCACTGAAACAGCAGTGAAACAATTTATAGATGCCTGTCATCAGCAAGGCATTGCCGTTATAATGGATATGGTAATGAATCATTCATTCGGTTCTTCACCAATGGTGCAAATGTATTGGGACCCGGTAAAAAATATTCCTGCTGCCAATAATCCATGGTTCAATCAGTATCCTACCCATGCATATAATGTTGGGTATCAGTTCAATCACCAAAGTCAGGCTACCATTGATTTTAGAAACCGCGTCATAACCTACTGGCTTACTAAATATAAAATTGACGGGTTTAGATGGGATTTGGCTAAAGGCTTTACCCAAAAAAATACCTGCGATGCTTTTGGCAACAATTGTAATGTAGCTGCATGGGGCAATTATGATACAGCCAGGGTAGCCACTTGGAAAAATATTTATGATAAAATTCAATCTGTTTCACAAGGGGCTTATTGCATATTAGAAATGTTTGCAGATAATTCGGAAGAGCAGGTAGAAGCCAATTATGGCATGATGATTTGGGGAAATTTAAACAGCAATTTTAATCAGGCTACCATGGGTTACAGCAACCCTTCCTGGGATGTAAGTTATGGTGTGTACACCAATCGGGGTTACAACCAACCCAACCTTATTACTTATATGGAAAGCCATGACGAAGAAAGGCTGATGTATAAAAATGAACAATATGGTAATAGCAATGGTAGTTATGCCATAAAAGATACTGCTACCGGTTTAAAACGCAATGCCATGGCTACTGCTTTATGGGCCATGATTCCCGGTCCTAAAATGTTGTGGCAATTTGGTGAGTTGGGTTATGACTATAGTATTAACACTTGTCCTAATGGAACTGTAGATGCTACCGGTGGATGCCGTACTGATCCTAAACCGCTGCGTTGGGATTATTACAGCAACCCCAATCGGTTGGCATTGTATAATGTATATGCCCAACTGCTTAAACTAAGAACCAATCCGGTTTACAGTTCAACATTTACAGCGCCAAAAAATATCAGTTATAATTTAGGTAATGCTTTTAAACAGTTAATCGTTACCGGCGATTCATTAAGCGTTGTATTTGTGGGTAATTTTGATGTAAATCAGCAATCCACCTCCGTTACCTTCCCTTCTGCGGGTACTTGGTACAGTTATTTATCTTCAAAAACCATTACCGCATCGGGCGGTGCCGATAACATTACATTGCAACCGGGTGAATATTATGTATACACCAATAAGAATGTAAACAATACTGTAGTAACGGCCGTAACACCGGTGAATAATCCGTTAGAAAACATGCAATTGCAGATATCACCTAATCCTGCTAATGCAGCAGCTATGGTGAAGTTTCAGGTACCGGCAAGCGGTGTGGTACGATTAGATGTGTATAATATAGACGGGCAATATATGGCCAATATATGGAATGGGTTTAAACCCAAAGGCATGCAAACAATTTCTTTGTATGCCAATGGGTTTAGCAGTGCAGGTTTGCCAAATGGAGTTTATTTTTTAGTGATGGAACAAAACGGACAAAGAAAAGTGCAACAATTTTTATTAGCGAAATAAATCAACTTTTTTACTTCTTAAAAAACAGAAAACATACAACTATGAATTTAAAACGACTGCTTGTTGCTGTTACGCTGGCCCTGTTTGCTTTTAGTGTGCCTGCGTTAGCCCAAAACAAGGAGGTTACCGGGAAAGTAACCGATGTAAAAGATGGTAGTCCGTTAGCCGGTGTAACTGTTGCCATAAAAGGCACGCAGATTGCTACCGCAACCGATGCCAATGGTTTATTTAAATTAAAAGTACCAGCTGATGCCAAAACGCTTACCATTTCAAGCATTGGTTTTGCAACACGTGAGGTACCTGTTGAAGCAGGTGAAATGAGCATTGGTTTATCGGCCATTAGCACTTCATTAAATGAGGTAGTAGTAATTGGTTATGGTACCAGCCGTAAAAAAGATTTAACCGGTTCGGTCATCAATCTTACGGCAAAGGATTTTAACAAAGGTAGCATTACCACTCCTGAACAATTAATTATGGGTAAAGCAGCCGGTGTACAAATTACTTCGAATGGTGGTGCGCCCGGTGCAGGTAGTACCATACGTATACGCGGTGGGGCTTCATTAAATGCCAGTAACGATCCTTTAATTGTGATTGACGGTGTGCCCTTGTCGAATAACCAAATTTCTGGACAAGCTAATCCGCTTTCTTTAATTAATCCCGATGATATTGCCAGTTTTACTGTGCTGAAAGATGCCTCTGCTACCGCTATTTATGGGGCCCGTGGTTCAAATGGTGTTATCATTATTACTACCAAAACCGGCTCAACAGGTAAACCTAAATTCAGCTTTACATCACAACTATCGGTATATACGCCCACTAAAGAAGTGCCGGTATTAACTCCTACACAGTTTCGTGCATACGTAAATGCCAATGGTAATGCTACACAAAAAGCATTAATGGGTAATGCCAATACCGATTGGCAAAAAGAAATATACCATACTGCTTTGGGCCAAAATAATGAGCTAAGTATGTCGGGCTCTTTGAAAAATATGCCCTACAGAATTTCAGCGGGCTTTTTAAATCAGGATGGTATTTTGAAAACCGATAACTTAAAAAGAACATCTTTAAGTATAAACTTAAATCCGCATTTGTTTGATAATCATTTAAATATTCAATTAAGTGTATTAGGTACTTACAGCCAAAGCCGTTTTGCGAACCAGGGTGCTATTGGTGCTGCTGTTAATTTCGATCCAACACAACCGGTATACTCCGGCAGCAATCGTTTTGGCGGATATTGGGAGTGGTTAGATCCTACTTCCATCAGCGGATTAAAAGGCCTTGCGCCTCGTAACCCATTGGGCTTGTTAATGATGCGGGAAGATAAAAGCACCGTGCAAAGAAGTATTGGTAGTGCCCAGTTCGATTATAAAGTACACTTCCTGCCCGACTTACATGCTAAATTGAATTTGAGTTATGATATTTCTCAGGGTGAAGGAACCATTTATGTACCCGATAGTGCTGCCGCCAGCTACAAACGCTTTGTAGATGGCAATGGTAATTACCATAGTGGTGTGAATGACCACTACAAACAAACCAATTCCAATACCTTTTTACAGTTTTATTTGAATTATGTAAAAGATTTAAAATCAATACGTAGCCGCATTGACGTAATGGGTGGTTATGAATACAACGATTATTTAACTACCAATTATTATTATGCCGATTATTCTGCTAACGGCGTAAAAGCACCTAATTCAGATCCTACTTATCCCTTCGATAAACCCGAGAATACCATCCTTTCCTATTTCGGCCGTTTGAATTATACTTATGCCGATAAATATTTATTAACAGCTACTTTCCGTCGCGATGGTTCTTCTCGCTTTAGTCCCAATAACCGTTGGGGTAATTTCCCATCTGTAGCCGTTGCGTGGAAAATTAATCAGGAAAATTTTCTGAAAAATGTAAATGCATTGTCTGATTTAAAATTACGAGCCAGCTATGGTATCACAGGCCAGCAGGATGGTATTGGTAACTACGATTATATTTCTTATTATGGTTTAAGTAATGCAACCGCGCAATACGATTTTGGGGGAACGTATTACCAAATGTTCCGCCCCGGTGGTTATTATGCCAATCGTAAATGGGAGCAAACCGCCACCAGTAATATTGCTTTAGATTATGGCTTTCTCAACAATCGTATTACTGGTAGCATTGAGTATTATTATAGAAAAACAACCAACTTGTTAAACCTGATTAACCAACCTGCAGGTACCAATTTCTCTAACCAAATTGTGGCTAATGTGGGCGATATGGAAAATAAAGGTTTGGAATTTACCATTAATGCCACACCGGTTCGTACCAAAGATTTAGAGTGGAATGTAGGTTTTAATATTACTTACAATACCAATAAAATTACCAAATTAACCATTTCTAATGATCCCAATTATCCGGGTAACTTATACGGTGGTATTTCAGGCGGAACCGGAAATACCATCTTAATTAACTCAGTTGGTTATCCGCGTGGTTCATTTTATGTGTATAAACAGATTTATGATAAATCAGGCAAACCCATTGAAAATTTATTTGCCGATTTAAACAGAGATGGTATTATTACCGCCAGCGATTTATACCGTTATAAATATGCCGATCCTCGTGTATTCTTAGGGTTTAATACTAATTTAAATTACAAAAAATGGAATGGGGGTTTTTCTATGCGTGCCAACCTGGGTAACTACTTATACAACAACGTAGCATCCAGCACCGGTACCATGAAGAATATTTTGAATCCTTTAGGTTATTTGAGTAATGGTTCATCTGATGTATTAAATACCAACTTTACTGGCAATGGCACCAACTATTACTTGTCTGATTATTATGTACAGAATGCCTCTTTCTTAAGAATGGATAATATTTTCATAGGCTACAATTTCGGGAAAGTGTTTAAAAATACAGTGGGCTTGCGTTTAGGCGCCAGTGTTCAGAATGTGTTTGTGATTACAGATTACAAAGGTGCTGACCCTGAAATAAATTATCAAGGTACCTATCCTCAAACTTATAGCGGTATTGATAATAGCCTTTATATCAGGCCCAGAACATTTGTATTGAACCTGAATTTAGATTTTTAATCAATATTCCATTTGCTACAATTATAAAAAATAAGATATGAAAAATAATTTGCTTAAAATAACAATGGTGGCTACACTGGCAGCAGGATTCATGATTTCCTGTACCAAGAAGTTAGACCTAACCCCCACCAATGGTATTACCGCCAATCAGGTGTTTAGTACCAAACAGGGGTATATAGAAGCTGCTGCAAAAGTATATGGCAGTTTTGCATTAACCGGAAATCAGGGTCCGGCCGGTAGTGGCGATATTCAGGGAATTGATGAAGGTACTTCAGATTTCTTTCGCCTGTACTGGAATGCACAGGAGTTAAGTACTGATGAAGCCGTTGTGGCCTGGGGCGATCCGGGTTTACAAGATTTTCATTTAATGAACTGGACTGCCAATAACCCCATGCTGCAGGGTTTGTATTATCGTTCCTTTTATCAAATAACATTATGTAACAATTTCATCAATCAGGCTTCTGATGCTAATCTGGCGGCCAGGGGCATTACCGGAACCAATGCAGATAATATTCGCAGCTTTAGAACAGAGGCACGTTTTTTAAGAGCTTATCAATACAGTGTGCTGATGGATTTATTTGGTAATCCACCATTTGCAACGGAAAAGGATGCCATTGGTTCATTCCTGCCCAAACAAATTAAACGTGCCGATTTATTCAACTATGTTGAATCTGAATTAAAAGCCTGTGATTCCAGCTTGCCGGCACCAAAAGCTAATCAGTATGGCAGGGCCGATAAAGCTGCAGCAGAAGCTTTATTAGCACGTATTTATTTGAATGCACAGGTGTATACCGGAACTGCTCGATATACCGATGCAATTACCTACGCTTCTAAAGTAATTAATGAAGGCTATAGTTTAATGCCCGATTATCGTTGGTTAATGCGTGCAGATAATAATTTAAATACCAACGAATTTATTTTTACCATTAACTACGATGGGCTAAAAACCCAAAACTATGGTGGTTCTACCTTCCTTTGCCACGGTTCATTAGGCGGCAGCATGAATGCCGGCGATTATGGATTGGATGCGGCCTGGGCCGGTATGCGAACCACTAAAAGTTTAGTGAATTTATTTCCTGACCCCAACGGCAATGCCGACCAACGTGCTGAATTTTATACCAGCGGACAAAATCTGGAAATCAATTCACTCACCACTTTTACCGATGGATATGCCGTTCAAAAATTCATCAATAAAACAAGGCCTACCACACCTAATGTATTAACATCGGGCAATAATGGCTCTAATCCCACATTTGCCGATGTTGATATTCCCTTATTCCGCCTGCCTGAAATGTATTTAATTTATGCAGAAGCGGTTTTACGTGGGGGTACAGGTGGCAGCGTTTCACAGGCATTAACCTATATCAATCAATTGCGCACCCGTGCTTATGGTGGCAGCACTGCAGGAAATATTGGAACAGCGGATTTAACACTCGATTTTATTTTAGCAGAACGTTCTCGTGAATTGTATTGGGAAGGATTTAGAAGAACCGATTTAATTCGCTATGGCAAGTTCACAACATCAGCTTATTTATGGCCTTGGAAAGGTGGCGTGCCTACCGGAACATCTGTAGGCAATTACAGAAACCTGTATCCATTGCCGTCTTCAGATGTATCTTCTAATACCAACTTAACGCAAAATCCGGGCTATTAATTTTCAGACTGCCGGCCTTCCACAAAATGTCGGCAGCTGTATTAAAATAAATAAATTTATACAGCGAATATTTGAAATAAAACAGCAGATTCTTTATAAACAAACATTTTAAAATATACACAAATGAAAACATTACTTGCCAAACTCCTCATCTTCGGTGTAGCCATGGCATTGTTCGCATCTTGTAAAAAAGATGATGCCATCGATACCTTTCAGGGTGGCACTGCTCCGGTGTTAACTGCATCGGTAACAGGTAACATTCCGTTGAGTTATGCTACTGCCAACAATACGGCACTGACATTGAACTGGACTAATCCCAACTATATGTTCACATCAGGCATTAGTTCTCAAAATGTATCTTATTTAATTGAAATAGATACCACAGGTTCTAATTTTACCAATCCTAATCGTCAAACAGTATCCGTTAGTCCCGATTTAAGCATCACATTTACCCAAAGCCAGTTTAACGATTATTTGTTGAACCAGTTGGGACTTGCCCCTGGCGTACAGCACAATATTGAAATAAGGGTAACCGCTTCCATCAACTCAGTAAAAGCAACCAACTTGCTCTCAAATGTTTTGAAATTTACTGCTACACCCTATGCCATTCCTCCTAAAGTGCAGCCACCTGCATCTGGTCAGTTATTTTTAATTGGTGGCGATCCTAAATTAAATTCCTGGGGCAATCCGGTACCAACACCGCAGTTGCAGTTTAAACAAGTAACACCAACATTATATACTATTACGGTGCAAATGAGTGGAGGTGATAATACTACATCTGCTAATCAATATTTGTTTATACCGGTAAATGGTGACTGGTCGCCTAAATATGCCACAAAAGCATCATTAAGTCCAACAGAAACCGGTGGTGGTTTTGGTTATGATTTAAGTGATAATTTTCCCGGCCCCACTGCTCCGGGTACGTATACCATTACCGTTGATTTTCAAAAAGGGAAATATACAGTTGTTAAACAATAACATACGTTCAACTTACTGAACAGGTTTACTAAACAACAATTGATAATAAGAAAAAATAAATATATGAAACCAATTTTTAAACTCAGCTTTCTTGCTTTACTTCTTGCAGTAATTTTTACTGCCTGCGATAAGGTGGGAAGCTTGCCTACTTATAAGCCTGGCACTGTGGTAACATTAAGTGCATCAGCTACTAGTATTGCGCCTGCCATGGCCGATTCCGATAAAGTAGTGCTTACACTGAACTGGACAAATCCCAATTATTCCGTTGATACTTCTAATGTGAAGTTTATTGTTGAAATAGACTCATCCGGCAGAAATTTTGCCAAAGAAGTTACCCGTGTGGTGAATGTTACCCGCAGCTATTCTTTTACAGCAAAAGATTTGAATAATATTTTGCTGGGCTTTGGCTTTGCTTACAACACCAAATACCCCATTGATTTTAGAATTACTTCCTCTTATGCCAATAACAATGAGCAACTGAAATCAAATGTAGTTACGATTAACTTTACAACATATAAAGTTCCACCCAAAGTAACGCCACCTGCTTCTAAAACACTTTTTTTAGTAGGCAGTGCCACAGCAGGGGCATGGAGCAATCCGGTACCATTACCTGCACAACAATTCAAAATGCTCGATTCTGTAACCTATCAGGGTAATTTTTATCTGAATGGTGGCGCTGAATACCTTTTGTTGCCTGTAAATGGCGACTGGAGCAATAAATATTCCGTAGCCGATAAAACTGTTCCCGGGTTAAGCGCCGGTGGTAGTTTTGGTGCCAACCTAAGCGATAATATTCCCGGCCCGGCCAATACCGGTATTTATACCATTACGGTCGATTTTCAGCATGGCACTTTTACTGTAGTATCTGCACAGAAATTTGGTTTGCTATGGGTTCCCGGCGATTATCAGGGCTGGAATCCGGCTACAGCGCCTAACCTCGGTTCTCCTAAAAACGATGGTAATTACGATGGTTACATCAACATTCCTTCCGGAGGTTCCTATCAGTTTAAATTCACAACCGCACCCAATTGGAATAATGTATTGGGCGATGGTGGCGGAGGCACCTTAAGTCCGAGCGGAGGTAACCTTAGTGTTCCGGCCGGCGGTTACTACCATATTGTAGCCAATACTAATAACAATACCTGGTCAGCTACAGCAACTACCTGGAGTGTAATTGGTAGTTTTAGTGCCAGTGGCTGGAGCAATGATATTAATTTAACGTATGATGCAGGATCCAATACCTGGTCAGGTACCATTACTGCAACTGCAGGCGATCAGTTTAAGTTCCGCGCCAATCACGATTGGGGCTTAAATTATGGCGATACCGGTGCCGATGGTAGTTTAGACCCTGGTGGCGATAACATTAACCTTACTGCAGGTACACATAAAATTATTTTGTACTTAACCGGTGCGGGTTATTATACTTACACCATTCAATAATTTTTTCTTATTCTTTTTTTTAAGCCGGGTACACTACTGCCCGGCTTTTTTATGCCTGTGCTTGGCTGCTGTTTTTACCGGTATCAGGTAAACAATTCATCAGTCATTGATACATTACAATTAAACATTGCTTACTTTGCAAACACTAAAAAGGTATTATGTTATATTCAATGACCGGTTATGGAAGAACAGAACAAAGTATTGGTGATAAAACATTTATTGTAGAACTCCGCTCCCTGAACGGCAAACAATTCGATTTGCGATTGCAGATGCCTGCCATGTTAAAACCTTTTGAGTTCGATATTCGCAGTATGTTAAGCGAATCGCTGGAAAGAGGAAGTATAGAATGTATCATCAATCTAAAACAAAATGGCGGTGCAAAACCCGTAACCATTAATACCGATTTGTTAAAAGCTTACTATACCTCAGTTGTGCAAATAGCACATGAACTGAATGCAGAGGCCGATCACCTGCTGGCGGCTGTTTTAAGATTACCCGAAGTGGTGGTGAATACTACCGAAGTAATGACTGACGAGGAATGGGTAAGCTTTAAAAAAATATTGGACACCGCCCTGCAACAATTAAAACAACATCGTTTACAGGAAGGTAAGTCTATTGAAAAAGATTTATTGCTGCGCCTGCAGAATATTGAAGCACAGCAAAAACAAATTGCAGCTTTAGAACCTTTACGCCGCGAAAAAATTAGAGAAAACATTGTAAAACTTTTGGAGGAATGGGTAGGAAAAGATAATTATGATTCCAACCGTTTGGAGCAGGAGCTGATTTATTATATTGAAAAAATTGATATTAGCGAAGAACAGGTACGCCTCCAAAATCATTGCCATTATTTTCGGTCGATCATTGAAGGCCGCGAAAGCAGTAAAGGCAAAAAACTCTCTTTTATTTTGCAGGAATTTGGCAGAGAAATTAATACCACCGGCTCAAAAGCCAATGATGCCGCTATCCAAAAATGTGTGGTGTTAATGAAAGATGAATTAGAAAAAGCAAAAGAACAAGTATTAAACGTTTTATAAGCAACAAAGTTATTTTTTAATACTATTCAATTTACACAGCAATAGCTGTGGGTTGTTTCGCAACAAAATATACCTTAGCCCATGAAGCGACGCTACTTTTTTATGTTGATGGTAGTACTGGTAATGGCCGCATGTACCACTCTCAATGTGTTCGAAAAAACGATTCCTTTCCCCAATCATACCTGGAGCAGTATTGATACGCCTTCTTTTCAATTTAATATTACCGATACCAATGCCTTCTATAATTTGTATGTAGTATTCAGACATGAAGATGCCTATCGGTATAAAAATATTTGGCTGAACATTACCGTTCATGATCCCGATTCCACTTACAGCTTTAACAGAGAGTTTACCCTTGCCAATAGCATGGGCTGGCTGGGTATAGCAATGGATGATATTATAGACCATAGAATGGCTTTTAATGCCTTGCCCGCTAAACTAAAAAAAGGGCAATATACGTTTACCCTGCAACAATTAATGCGGGAAGACCCCCTGCAACATGTGTTGAATGCCGGCCTTAGAATTGAAAAAGTGACGCCATGAAGCTAACCTTTAAGCACCGGTTAATGATAGTAAGCACGGTTTACTGGGTATTACTACTCTATATCTTATCTGCTTTACTATGGTGGTTTATTGCACTCAATCACCAAAATGATGCCATGATTACTTTGAAATTGCAGGAAGTTGAAACAGGAACGCCCAATTACTTAAATAAAGTAGCCGATATATTGCAGGAAAAACAACGCAAAACCGCTCAATACATAGGCGAGGGGCTTACTTTTTTAGCAGTCATCATGATTGGTGCTGCTTATGTATATCGTGCTACACGCCGGCAAATTAAGCTTTCGCAACAACAGCAAAATTTTATGATGGCGGTAACCCACGAATTAAAAACACCCATTGCCGTTGCACAATTGAATTTAGAAACCCTGCAAAAAAGAAAATTAGAACCTGCCGTTCAGGAAAAATTATTAAGTAATACCCTGCAGGAAACCAATCGGTTAAATACCCTTTGCAATAATATTTTATTCACGGCACAGTTAGAAAGTGGCCAATATACCACCAGCCCACAAAAATTAAACCTGTCTGCCTTAGCCGATGCCTGTGTAAAAGAGGCAGTCAACCGTTTCCCGGGGCGTACCATTCTGCAACAAATTTCCGAAAATGCCTACGTAATGGGAGAACCGTTATTGTTACAAATGCTCATCAATAATTTAATTGAAAATGCATTGAAATATTCACCTAAAGCAGCACCGGTTGTGTTACAGTTAACGATGCAGGCACCGCATGTTGTTGTAGAAGTAATAGATGTGGGAACCGGTATTGCTGCCGATGAAAAGAAAAAAATATTCCGCAAATTTTACAGAACAGGCAATGAAAATGTACGCAGCACAAAGGGTACCGGGTTAGGTTTATATCTCTGTAAAAAAATTGCGCAACAACACCGGGCAACCATACAGGCATTGGATAATTTACCCAATGGTAGTATTTTTAAAGTAATTTTCCCTTTGGTAGAAGTAGTATAGCATTTAAAAGTTGATAACCCGTTAAAACACAATCAATGGCCGCAAAAGCAAGTATTTTATTGGCAGATGATGAAGAAAACCTACACGAAGCTTTAAAACTGAATTTAGAGTTAGAAGGCTATGTTGTAACATCTGCCTACAATGGCAGCGATGCTTTAAAAGCCATTGCCAATGAGTATTTCGATTTAATTATTTTAGATGTGATGATGCCTGAAGTAGATGGTATTAGCGTTGCAGAAACCGTTCGGGTAAACAACAATGAAGTGCCCATTTTAATGTTAAGTGCTAAAAATACGGGGGCAGACCGTGTACTGGGTTTAAAAAAAGGGGCCGATGATTATTTAACCAAGCCCTTTAATTTAGAAGAGCTATTGATACGAATAGAAAAGCTGATTGAGAAAAATAAAAAAATACAGGTTAAAGAAACCATTGGCGATCTATATGAATTTGGCAACAATAAAATTGATTTTAAAGCACAGGAAGCCATTACCAGTACCGGTATTAAAGTAGATTTGAGTAAGAAGGAAGCCATGCTGCTGAAATTACTGATTGAAAATAAAGGCGAAGTGGTATCCCGGGAAAAAATTTTACAGGTAGTTTGGGGTTACAATGTATATCCAACCACCCGTACCATTGATAATTTTATTCTGAACTTTCGAAAATATTTTGAAGCAGATAGTAAGAACCCCCAATACTTTCAATCGGTAAGGGGCTCAGGCTATAAGTTTACGCCGGAGGAATAAATAAAATTTTTAACTGCTCGGCAATATCATATCGGGTAGTATTAGCCACCTTCGCATACAGTGCCCGGTTACATGCGGCAATTAATTCCTGTAAAGCCTCTTTCCTTCTAATATCTACTTCTCTTTGTTCTTCTGTCAACGCCATTGATTTTACGGCTTTAAAAAAGGCGATATCGTCGGGTATGGTCAGTAATTCATACACATTGCCCGTATCTATAGGTTCAGCCGGTAATGCAATAGGTGTATCTGTTTGCATGCTATTAGCCTCATCGGTTGCAATGCTTAGTGGTTTAGCTATGGCAACTGTAGCGGCATGCAGTACGGCCGCTTTCTTTTGCCAGCCATAAACAATCCACCATCCAATGGCTACTAGTAGTCCTATGCCGGGAATAATCCATATATAGGTGGCATTGGTATTACCGGCTGTGTACAAATCAGGATTAATAAAGTTTTTTAGAGCAGGCCCTACCTGTATAGGTATACTGTCTGTTTGTAGTGTGGTGTATGCTCCGGTTTCTGTATCATAAAAATGATAAGTAATAACCGGTATAACGGTAGTGCATTGTTGTTTACAGGTAAAAGGTATCGTAAATATTTTAGTGCCTTCAGCAGGAAATACTAATTTATTCACATCATTTTCTTCTTTAATTGTAAAATGACTGGTGTTTTTGGGCCAGCTAATCACAGGTGGCGTAACCGATGAAAAATTTCCGCTACCCATCATTTCAATCATTAATTTATTTACATCACCGGCTGTATCTGTATTTTTATCTACCCGTGCACGAATGGTAAAATGACCAATAGCCCCGGTAAATTCTTTGGGCTTATTACGCAAAGGTAAATCCGTTACCATAATTTGCATGGGGGCATTACTACATAAACTGCTGTATTCAAACGAATTGCTTACTGCATTGTTTTTTAACGTATAAAAGGTTACTGTATTTTCAACAGTAACCGCATTCAATGTAATAGTTCCGGTGGTTAATGGTATTAGTTGTACTTTTCTAATAATGAAAGTATTGTATCGTTTGCCCTTCCATTGTTTTGTTTCTGAACGCAAATCCTGTGTAGTCATTTCATACACCGTGCATCCATTAAATGCCGGTTGCTGAATGAGTTTGGCCGAAGTTCGTAGCCGGGAATAAAGGGTATAGGTTACCAAAATAGGCTCGCCTACTACACATTTGCTTTTACTGGCTTCTACCCGAACAAAAATATTCTCTTTCGTTTTTTGCGCTGCATCTTCACCCGGAAATAAAATGGCATTGCGTTCTATACCGGTAGTTTCCTCTTCTTCATCGGGTTCAAAAAAACCTCCCGGCATTTGCACACCGGCTTGTGGCGAATGATCGGCAGGTATTTGCTGTTGTACCGTAATGGCAAGCGGCTTGCAATGTAAAGTAGTGTTGTTGATCTGTAAACCGGCTGCAGGTACAACCAATTTACCGGTTTTTTTAGGTTGTAGTAAGTATACAAAATTACTTTCTGCATGATACTTTCCGTTGGCATATACCTGTTGGGTTTGAAAGTCGGGCCCCGAAATAATATTCCAATTTTTAAAATCAGGTGCTTCCCAATTTTGCATTTCTGCTAAACCGGCATAAGTATAGCTTACCTGCAGTGTTTCTTTTAATCCGATTGTGGTATAGGTGGTATTAATTTGAAAGTTGCTTTGTGCAAATACAGAAACACCGGGCTGTGTCAATAAACCAACGAGTAAATAATATTTTAACAAATGAACCATAGGTACTAAACAAAAATAAAGCCTTACAGCCATGCTTTCAGTAAAATCTGGTTAATATGCGGTTAAAACATATTGCGCAATGATGTATGTTTGTTGAAAATAGTTTAGAATGAATTTTGAAAGTACGGTTGAATTTTTAGAACCGCTGCCTATTGATGCAATAGCCAATGAACAAATGTATCTGGAGTCGCATATAGGGGGGCAAATTGATATGCATATAGCCGATGCACCTTTTCCCAATATTGAAGAAGCCGATGTGGTATTGGTGGGTTGTAATGATATGCGTGGTGCCGGTATTCATAGCCATACATCAGGTACCGATGCTATTCGCGAAGCATTTTATCAATTGTTTTACTGGCACAAAGAAATAAAAATTGCCGACCTCGGTAATGTAAAACGAGGCGCTACTCTATCCGATTCGTATGCAGCATTAAAAACAGTAGTGCTTGAGTTAATGGCTAAAGGAAAAAGAGTAATGGTAATTGGCGGTTCACACGATCAAACACTGGCTTTGTACCAGGCTTTTGCTGATGCACAAAAAATTATAGAAGCAGTTTGTGTTGATTCGGTGATTGATTTAAATATGGATAGCCCTGCACCTGCTGATCATTTTTTAATACAAATGTTAACTTCAGAGCCCAATTATTTAAGACACTACAATCATATCGGGTTCCAGAGTTATTTAACGCATCCCAATATGTTGCAAACCATCGATAAATTAAGATTCGATTGTGTACGGGTGGGCAAGGTAAAAGAAAATATGGAAGAAGTAGAACCCTCTATTCGCAATGCGCATTTATTCAGCTTTGATATTTCGGCCATTCAGCATGCACATGCACCGGCCAACCGCTTAACACCAAACGGATTTACCGGCGAAGAGGCTTGTAAATTAATGCAGTTTGCCGGTATGAGCCATACCGTACAGGCCATGGGTATTTTTGGATATAATGCTGATAACGATGTACATAACCTCACTGCCAAACAAATTGCACACATGTTGTGGTATATGATGGATGGTATGCTGAAAAGCAAACAGGAAGCTCGTTTCGAAGAAAAGGAACATTTTAATTCTTTTCATTTGGCATTTGCAGAATTTGATACTGTTTTCATGCAAAGCAAAAAAACAGGCAGATGGTGGATGCAAACTTTTGATGGTAAATTTATTCCCTGCAGTAAAATGGATTATATCATTGCCTGCACCGATGAAATACCCGAACGTTGGTTACGTTATGCTGAACGCTTATAAAATTTGATTATGAAAATGATGGATGCACTGCTCCAAAAGCTTCAATCTTATCTTGCGGTTGCTATTGCAGTAATTTGTTTTACTTCCTGTATCACACATAAAAAAATACAGGCTGCACCGCCAAATGCTGCTACTGTTATCAACAATATAACAGTAGCAAAAAAAGCAGATGCATTAGACAGTCTGTTAGAGAACCCTGCCATTAAAGGTGCACAGGTGGGTATTTGTGTAGCAGATGCAGATAGCAGTAATTACCTGTTTCAATATCAGTCTGATAAATATTTTATACCCGCCAGTAACATGAAATTATTAACCTGTTATGCGGCCATGCAATATTTAGGGGATAGCTTAACAGCTTTACGTTATGTGGACAAAGGAAATGATACCATTGAGGTAGAACCCAATGGCGATCCTACTTTCTTAATTTCTGATTTTGCTAACCAGCCGGTATATCAGTTTCTAAAGCAACAAAAAAATATTTTGATAACCACCACTAATTGGAAAGACAATGCTTTAGGTGCCGGATGGGCATGGGATGATTATTCAGAAGATTATATGGCCGAACGCTCAGCCATGCCTGTTTATGGCAATGTGGCTACGTTTACCTATGGAAAAGTAGAACCTGCTTATTTTCAAGATAAGGTCAGTAATCCCAATCATATCCGTTCTCGTTTCTATGCTATTAAAAGAAACCTGGGTAGTAATCACTTTGAAATGATTCCTTCGGGAAGAGAAATGCACAGTGTACAAGTGCCTTTTTTTACGGCTCAAACCGGTTTATTGGCACAGTTGTTAACCGATACCCTGCATGTGCCGGTAACCGAAAGTAATTTTACACTGAACCGCCTGCCCGATGTGCAACGCATCTATTCCCAACCCACCGATTCACTGCTGAAAATAATGATGCACAGAAGCGATAATTTTTTTGCGGAACAGAGTTTATTAATGGTGAGCAATGAATTGCTGAGCGAAATGAATGACAGAAAAATCATTAACAGGTTATTGGAAACTGATTTTGCTGCCTTACCCCAAAAACCCAAATGGGTGGATGGCAGCGGATTAAGTCGCTATAATTTAATTACTCCCGCCGATTTGATTGCTGTTTTATTGAAAATGAAAAACAGTTTTGGTATGCCACGCATTACTGCCATTTTACCCGCCGCCAATGCGGGTACGTTAAGTGGGTATTACCAACCATTTTCCGGTAATTTATTTGCCAAAACAGGTACTCTCAGCAACCATGTAGCTATTAGCGGTTATGTAACTACGGCATCCGGTAAACCCATTGTATTTTCAGTATTGGTAAATAACCATGTAAGCAGTGCCACTGCGGTTAGAAGAGCTGTTGAAAATTACCTTACGGCTTTTATTCGCTCCCATTAAAAAAAGAGAGGTATCCATTTTTTGTCGGGATACTTTTTGCAGAATACACCCCACACACAAAAAATTTTGAAATACGAAGTATTCACGAACACCATTGGAAATAATACTGACGTGAGTAAATTAAAATTATTTGTATCCGTAAAAATATTTTTTCTGCGATGCACAGTAACCTTTATCTGGCGAATGATGGACTGATTCCTTACCCATTTTATTTCTTTGTTCTCTACTAAGTTTGCAAATTTCTAATGGCATTGAATCTATAGCAAACACATCAGCTTGTTTATTAGGCCTTGCTGCCATTAACTTTCGCGTCTACTCTGTTTTCTCAAATAAAAACTTTCTGCGGTCATTGTATTGTCTTCTGCCAATGATATTTTCAAATTCAACTGCATACTCCGATGTAAGTTTTGAAAACAAATAATGCTCACTATCAATACTTAAACATTCCGCAGTAAAACTTAATGCCATTACTTCTATATCCGAAAATCTTGGCACTACTCCACGCCTTTTAAAGTTCCCTTTTTCATTTACAGCTTCCCCTAAAATATCTTTTAGAACCTCAACTATTTTATCGAAATTTGTTTTGATGTTGTGCATGTTGAATAAGTAGGTTTAGTCACTTCCTTAGACAACTGCATGACATCTTTTAACGCTTCATCTAAAAATTTAATTCCGCCAACAGATTAATTTATTATTCATATTTTAATACAATTAGCATATTTCAAGATAGTTTGCTTGTTTATTGTTTTTTCTATTTTAACCCTAAACAACACAGGTAGTTGCGAGTATTGCTGAATGAAAATTTCTGTTTGTGGCGTATGTTCACCGTTAAATACAATACCAAGAACAGGGATATTTCTGCGTCTTAATTCCTGAATGGTTAGCAATGTATGATTGATGCTTCCTAAATAATTTCTTGAAACTAAAACAACGCTAACGCCCAAATGCGATATCAAATCGGCAATTAAACATTGGTTGTTAAGCGGCACCATCAAGCCTCCGGCACCTTCAATGATTATATGATTTTCTGTTTCCGGAAGATTAAAATCTTCCAAATTAATAGTTACTCTGTCAATTTCAGATGCTGCGTGTGGCGATAAAGGTTGTGAAAGTTTGTATATCTCAGGATGGTAAACTGTATCAGGATTATTTACTAAACTCTTAACTTTCATAGTGTCGGTATTTTGTAAATCACCCGACTGCACAGGTTTCCAATAATCTGCCTTTAATGCCTGCGTAAGAATAGCCGAAACAATTGTTTTACCAACATTAGTGTCGATACCTGTTACAAATATTCTTTTCATATTTATCTTATTTTTTCAAATTTTAATCTTTTGCCTTTTATATCACCTGTAATGTTTCCATTTTCATACACTAAGTTTCCGTTAACAAATGTGTGTGTGATTCTGCTCTTGAAAATTTGTCCTGATAAAGGCGACCATTTGCATTTATACAGAAGGTTTTGAGTAGTTACTTCCCATTGATTATTTATATCAAGTAAAACCAAATCGGCATAATATCCTTCTCTGATATAGCCCCTTTCTTTTATCCGGTAAATTTCGACAACATGGTGACTTGTTTTTTCAACTAGCTTCTCTATACTTATTTTCCCTTGATGATAAAGTTCAAGCATAACCGGCAAAGCGTGCTGAACTAAAGGACATCCGGAGAGGGACTGAAAATAATTGCCGGCTTTCTCCTCTATTGTGTGTGGTGCATGGTCTGTGGCAATAATATCCAACTTGTTATCTAATAAAGATTGCAGCAGTCCATTTTTATCGGCTTCTGTTTTAATGGAAGGATTCCATTTTATTTTGGATCCCATTTTTTCATAATCCTTATCAGAAAACCAGAGATGATGAACGCATGCTTCTGCTGTAATTCGCTTATCCCGGATTGAGATTTTATTATTAAAAAGATTCGCTTCTGCTAAAGTTGAGATATGAAGAAGATGGAGACGATTGTTATGTTTACCTGCAATACACAATACTCTTTCAGTAGCTCTTAAACAAGCCTCCTCATTTCTTATCAGAGGGTGACAATTAAAAGGTATGTTGTCACCATATTTTTTCCAATATATTTCAGTATTCCTTTTAATGATATTGTCATCTTCACAATGCAAGGCAACTAAAGTATTTGTTCGTGAAAAAAGTTTTTCAAGGAAGTCCGGGTAATTAGCCAGAATCCCTTCATCATTATTAAAATAAAGTCCGTCATCTGTAATTCCGCAAACATTTTCCGTATCTGTTTTTAATGCTTCTTCTATATTATTTTTATTAATGCCCATAAAAAAAGAATAGTTGGCAAGCGATTTTTGCGAAGCGATGCTGTATTTTTCTTCCAGCAATTCCAGTGTAAGCGTATTCGGGATGGTATTGGGCATATCCATAAAAGAGGTAATGCCTCCTGCAACAGCGGCTTTAGATTCGGATGAAATATCTCCTTTGTGAGTAAGTCCCGGTTCCCTGAAATGAACCTGGTCATCAATTACACCTGGAATTAAATACAGCCCTTCGGCATTAATTTCCTGATAACCGGCTTTTAGTTTCATATCAATTTCAGATACAATTTTTTCAATTCTATCGTTTAAAATCAACACATCAGCTACAAATATTTTTCCTTCATTTACTACAGAAGCATTGCGTATAAGTGTATTCATGCCCTATCTTTTAGTTGCTCTTTCTAATCGGTCATTTATAGTTCTTCCAAGACCTGTATCAGGAAATCGTTCCGCAATAATAATATCTAAATTATTTTTATCCAGTCGATGTAAAGCAGCATATAAATTTGCTGCTGCTTCTTTTAAATCTCCCGATTTTGACAGCACTTCCTGATGAATAATTTTTTTATCCCGTATTTCCCGGTTAAATAATAGCAATCCGATTTTTTTGTCAGAGAATGTTTTGATTAGTTCTTGTACATCATTGGTGAGAATTGTAGTTGTAACCGGAGCATAATGTTTTGAAAGCATTCCGGGAGCTTCTGGTTCTGTTTCATTTTTAGTAACAATCTTTACTTTGCCAGCCACAGTTTCTATTTCTTCCACCGAAATGGAACCAAGCCGATACAAGATTACCTCATTATTATTAAAACCAATGATGGTTGATTCTATACCTTTTTTACAAATCCCTCCATCTAAAATAATTTGTAGTTCATCTTTAAAATATCCGGCAACATGTTTAGCACTTGTAGGGCTAATACACCCAAAAGGATTTGCGCTTGGAGCTGCCAGTGGAAAATTAACAGATTCTAAAAGCGATAATGCAACAGGGTGATTCGGAATTCTTACTGCTACTGTACTTTTTCCTGCAGTTACTATATCAGGAACAGAAGGATGTTTATTCAAAACTAATGTTAAAGGACCTGGCCAAAAAGTTTTGGCAAGCTTTAATGCACTTTCTGAAACATCAACAGCAACTTTGTCCAGGTAAGCCAATGATTTTATATGAACTATAAGCGGATTAATTAAAGGCCTTTTTTTTATTTCGTAAATTTTATTAATCGCTTTTTCGCTATAAATATTCCCTGCTAATCCATAAACTGTTTCAGTTGGAATTCCGATAACATCTTCATTATTTAAAAATTCGGATGCTACATCAATGTCAGTAATTATCAATGACATGTTGTTCTTTTAAGGATTACAATAATCACAATACGTAGGGTCTTCGGTAATGTTTTTATGCGGATACATTTCTTCTTTTAGGAATGAACATTTCTGACAGGTATAGATATAGCTGAGGGTTGAACGGGTAGGAGACCCACACAGATTGCATGGCAAGCCGGGTTTGGCTTCGGTTATTCCAAAGCCCGGGGTGCTGCATTGCGGGCAACAGGATTTGATTTTATCAATCAATTTTTGGAGGGCTTTCTCAATTACCAGCATACGGCTTGGGTTATACATTGCCCGCATGTCCGTTTCAACATAAGCAACTCTATACTTTTTTAAAAACTGATTGAAGGTTGTGCTTAGTTGTTCCCAATTAGTAATGCCTTTTATTATTTCTGTAAAATCTTCTTTTGCTTTTCTGACTATTAAACCGTGTGATGGAAACTTAGCCCGTTTAGCAAAATCTTTTAATTGCTTTTCCGTTTTAATTTCTTCACCATTAAAGTTGGTATCGGTGCTTAATTCTCTTGCAATAATTTCTAAATCGTTTTTCTTATCAATGAAAAGTATTATTTCATCATCCGCATAAACAAAGAACATTGCAGGATGCGGACCAAAAGAACCTTCACTGGCAATTGCCATATCGCAATCATATAATTGCATTGCCAGAAGGCATTTATTTCTTGCGGTGGTTACAGGGTCATCCTTTCTTTCAACCTCTCCGGTAAAAGTTCCTAAAATATCAGTGTCAAAATTTTCCGGAACAATGCATTCTACTCCCAACCCTTTTTGTAACAAAGGAGCAATTACCTTTTCTTTTTGGTGTTTAGTTGCAATTAATAGTTTTCTTCCTTTAAACATTTTTTGAAATTTCGATTTCGGCATTGATATTAATTGCCTTGTCTTTTTGTTCGATATATTTTCTTGCTTCATACAAATCTTTTTGCAATTGTTTGATTTTCTTTTCACGCATTTTTATATCTTCTTCACTGCTGTTTTTGCTGATTTTATTTTCGTGAAATTTTATTTTTATGTGAATCATTTGTGTGATAATGTCAATCGCATCTTTTGCGTTGAATTGACCTTGTATGAGTTCTATGTTCATTGTGTTTTGTTTTTTATTGTCCCTGACCCAATGAAAATGCCGGCTTACCATCAAAGGCATACAGGTTTTCAGTTTTAATGGTATCCAGGTTTTCAGTTACAGCATTTGCCAACAATTCAATAATGTCTTTTTTAGTCATGTAGTTACCTTCGGTTGGTTTAAACCGGCAGCGCCAATGGTCTGTGCAAAATGTTTCTTCAAAACCATCGGGCCAAACCTTTATACCTCTGTTTGTTATCATTGAGAGTTTTACTTTATCGGTTTCGAGTTGATGAAGGCTTTTTGCTAATTCATCAGGATTTGTTCCGCTCCAATCTACAAACACATCCACTCCTACTAATTCTTTTTTAGCAGCTTTTTTTCTTTTATATTTTGGTAAGTTTAATGCCGAGTTTTTCGCATACGAAACAGCTTTTAACATGGCAGGTTTATTTCCGAGATTGGCTATTACCGCTTGAGCAAATTCTTTTGTTCCAACTTTTTGCACGCTGAATCCTTCTTTAAAGATATCGTAGGTATGAGTTCCATCTTCAATTGTTTTAAGCCAGGCATTTTGAACCTTTTCTGCAATCTCCGTTTGTCCAATATGGTTGAGCATCATTACTGCTCCTTGCAATAAACCTGATGGGTTAGCTAAATTTTGTCCCGCTCTGCGTGGTGCTGAACCATGTATGGCTTCAAACATGGCACACTTTTCACCAATATTTGCCGAACCTGCCAAACCCACCGAACCTGCAATTTGAGCCGCAACATCAGACAAAATATCGCCATATAAATTAGGCATTACAATTACATCAAATACTTCGGGTGTATCAGCCATTTTTGCTGCACCTATATCTACAATCCAATGCTCATTTTCAATCTCAGGATATTCTTTTGCAATTTCATCAAACACTTTATGAAACAAGCCATCGGTTTGTTTCATGATATTATCTTTGGTAAAGCAGGTTACTTTTTTTCTGTCATACTGTTTAGCATATTCAAAAGCATAACGAACTATTTTTTCGCAGCCCGGACGGCTGATTAATTTCAAGCATTGTACCACTTCATCCGTTTGCTGATGCTCAATTCCGGCATAAAGGTCTTCTTCGTTTTCTCTCACTATCACAATGTCCATGATGGGATGTTTGGTTCTAACAAACGGATGCAAGCTCATACAAGGACGAACATTGGAATAAAGCCCCAAAAATTTTCTGGTTGTTACATTTAAACTCTTATATCCACCTCCTTGAGGTGTTGTAATAGGGGCTTTTAGAAACACCTTATTTCTGCGAATAATGTCCCATGATTCTTTGGCAATGCCTGAGGTATTGCCTGCCAGGTAAACTTTTTCACCCACTTCGATTTCTTCAATGTCAATTTTGGCTCCTGCTGCCAAAATAATTTCAAGAGTGGCGTCCATTATTTCAGGACCTATTCCATCTCCTTTTGCTACGGTTATTTTTGTCATATTGCTTTGGTTTATTTTTTGATGGGGTAAAATTGAGAAAAATAAAACATATATTTCTATTTATTTTTGCAATGATTAACATAAATAATTTTTATGAATTATACCTTAAACCAATTGCAGATTTTTTTAAAGATTACTTAAACTCAAAGCATTACCAAAGCAGCCGAAGAACTCCATTTAACACAACCGGCTGTGTCTATTCAACTCAAAAACTTTCAAGACCAATTTGAAATCCCTTTGACAGAAATTGTTGGAAGAAAAATATTTATTACCCATTTTGGAAAAGAAATTGCGATTACTGCTGAAAACATTTTGAATCAAGTGTATGCCATCAATTACAAAACTTTGGCACACAAAGGACAATTGGCTGGTCGTTTAAAAATTTCGGTTGTTTCAACAGATAAATATGTAATGCCTTGCTTTTTATCCGATTTTTTAAAACAGCATCAGGGAATTATCGAATGGCTTGGATGACAAATGTATAAACACCTCATCATAAAAACTCGGGAAGATAGTGTTTTTTCTATTGCTTTTTTATTGAGCAGAACAGTAACTCTCCTGTTTTCCGCACTTTTTGAAATGATACTCTGAAATCCTTGCTACTATTGAGTTGGGTTTTGAAAATGAGTGTCCTACTGCTATATTTGTAGATGTTTTTAAGAAAAAAGAAAAATAAGTCCGGCAGTATTTCTATACAAATAATTTCTAAGCAAAGAGGGAAGTATAAGGTTGTTAAAACAATTGGCAATAGCGATAATGAACAGCAAATTCAAAAATTGGTTTTTCTTGGAAAGCAGGAAATAGAACGATTAAATGGTCAGTCAAAATTATTTGTTTGAGAAAATGATACAGTCATTGAACAGGTATTTGAAACCATTGGAAGCGCAAGTGACAGAGCCGTTGGGCCAGAAATTATTTTCGGTAAAATATATGAAAGTATTGGCTTTAATAAGATAAAGGAAGATTTATTTAGGCATCTTGTAATTGCGTGGCTGGCTTTTCCTTTAAGTAAATTAAAAACTATTGAATATTTATATCGCTTTCAAAGTGTCATGCTTAATATAGACACCATTTACCGTTTTTTAAACAAGCTCAATAACAATTTAAAAGGACAGGTAGAACAGATAGCTTTTGCTTATACATTAAAAATTTTAGACCAAAAATAAGTATTGCTTTTTATGATATGACAACGCTTTATTTTGAAGCAATTGATGAAGACGATTTGCGAAAAGCCGGGTTTAGCAAAGATGGCAAGCATCAGAATCCGAAATTTTTTTTAGGCTTACTTGTAGGATTGGGCGGTTATGCAATCGGCTATGATATCTTCGAAGGTAATATTTATGAAGGCCATACACTCACCCCTTTTATTGAAAAAATCACCGGTAAATTTAATCTTGGCAAACCGATCATCGTTGCTGATTCCGGATTGTTATCCAAGGACAATATTCTTGCTCTTGAGGAAAAGAATTATGGATATATCATTGGAGCCAGATTAATTAAAAAGTGAGCCTGAAAAAATTAAAAAAAAAATACTTGCGCACAAACTGATAGATGGTGGAATGATGGTAATAAAAAAATCATCTAACACACGCCTGATTGTAACTTATGCTAACAAAAGAGCTGCTAAAGATGAACATAACCGAAAAAGAGGATTACAGCGATTAGAGAAGCAAATAAAATCCGGTAAACTCACCAAATCAAGTATTAATAATAAGGGTTACAAAAAGTATTTAAAATTGGACGGTGAAATCTCAATTGAAATTGATTATGAAAAGTTCAAACAAGACAGTGCCTGGGATGGATTAAAAGGCTATATCACTAACACAAAATTATCGGATAAGGAAGTCGTTGAAAACTATAAAAACTTATGGCATATTGAAAAAGCTTTTCGAATGTCGAAAACCGACTTAAGGATAAGGCCAGTATATCACAGACTGCGCCATCGTATTGAAGCTCACATTTGTATTACTTTTACTGCGTATTGTATTTACAAGAAATTAGAACGGGTTCTTTATAAAGAGAAATCTAGGTTATCTCTAAGAAAGGTAGTTGAATCAACTCATAATATGTATGAAATAACATATACCATCCCTGAATCAAAACATACTAAATCAAAATTGCTAAAAATGAATGATGAACAAGCTGAAGTGTATCAAATTATTGGCAAATTTTTTTAGGGTGTCCCAAAGATGAAAACAGATGTGGTAAAAGAGCTTACAACACTTTTCTTTCTATCAACTCTTCCCAAACATATGGTCTAAATAATCTTCTTTAAACTCTAAAAACGTAGGGCTGCCGTTAATGGTATAATTGGGCGTTTCACAATGCAATAAATCGTGAATTAATTGCTGCATTTCTTTCTGCCCCAGTGCTTTTCCGGCTTTAATGGCCTGTTGGCGACACATACACCGTACTAGTTTTTCGCGTTTACTAAATTTAATATCGCTGCTAAAATGCTTAAACTGTTCAATCAGTAATTCAATGGCTCTTTTTTCATTGCCTTGTAATACATCGGCAGGGGTTCCCTGAATTACAAAAGTGTGGTTACCAAATGCCTCTAATTGAAAGCCTATTTTCGATAATTCGGGTAGTAAATCGGTTAGCAAAGCGGCATCGGCAGCCGATAATTCAACGGTGGAGGGAAATAAACTTTTTTGTGCGGCTACCGGTTTTACGTGTAGTGCGGCCTGATATTTTTCATACAAAATACGTTCATGCGCCAATTGTTGGTGTATGAGTACAAAACCGCTGGTAGTAGGGGCAATAATATAAGTTTGGTGTACTTGCAATAAGGGTGCATCGGGCAGTAAGGTAAATATTGTTTTCTTTTCTGCAGCCGGTTGCCAAAGTGGTGCGTCAATACCCAATATTTCTGATGAATTTGCTGCAGCGGGTTTTTCAAAAAATGAACGCCAGTTTTTTAATTCGGAACTATCATTTTTCTCAATAAAATGTGCCTGATGTTTTTGTGTAAAGGTTTGGTAAAGTTGTGAGGCTTGTGTTTGTTCTTTCTGAGTAGATGTCATAGGTCTACTAACGGCATCCAATTGCTGTATATCGGCATTCAGTGTAAAGTCTAATGACGGCGCAATACTAAACTGTGCCAGTGCATGTTTTACGGCTGCCTGTACAAAAGCATAAATAATTTTTTCGTCTTCAAATTTTATTTCCTGTTTGGTGGGGTGTACATTAATATCTATCTGCGAGGGGTCAACATCTATATACAAAACATAGGTTGGGAAACTGTCTTTTGCTATTAAACTATCAAATGCAGTGGTAACGGCATGGTTCAGGTAGGCGCTTTTAATAAAGCGGTCATTCACAAAAAAATATTGATCGCCTCTTGTTTTTTTTGCAATTTCCGGTTTCCCCACAAAGCCGTATACGTTCATGTAATCTGTTTCTTCTTTTACCGAAACCAATTTGGCATTGTATTGGTTACCCAAAACCTGTACAATTCTTTGTTTCAGCGATCCGGCTTCTAAATGAAAAACTTCCTGGCCATTGTGGCTCAGGCTAAAAAATATTTGCGGAAAAGCCATGGCTACCCTGGTAAATTCATCAATAATATGACGCATTTCAGCGGCATTGCTTTTCAAAAAATTTCTGCGGGCAGGCACATTAAAAAATAAATTCTTCATGCTGATGCTGGTACCCGGCGTACAGGCACAGGGCTCCTGCTGCAATACTTTACTGTTTTCAATCAGCAAATAAGTACCAAAATCATTTTCGGCCTGCCGGGTTTTTATTTCTACCTGAGCCACTGCAGCAATAGAGGCCAAAGCTTCGCCCCTAAAGCCCATGGTTTTAATGCGGAACAAATCATCAATCGCTTTTATTTTACTGGTGGCATGCCGTTCAAAAGCCATACGGGCATCAGTTTCGCTCATGCCACTGCCATTGTCAATTACCTGTATTAAACTTTTACCGGCATCATTTACAATTAATTGAATTTTGGTAGCGCCGGCATCTACCGCATTTTCCAACAATTCTTTTACGGCACTGCCCGGCCGTTGTATTACTTCGCCTGCTGCTATCTGGTTGGCTATATTATCGGGTAATAATTGTATACAATCGCTCACTGCACTGCTTTGTTTAGAAGCTGTAAAAATAAAGTTTATTCGGCTGCCTTGCTGCATCATTCTTGTACCTTTGTACCCCTTTTATGGGTAAACAGGCCATACCATTGACCGGAGCCATGATTTTTAGTGAAAATTAAAACGAATAACACATGCAGGAAACCATGATTTCAAATGCAAATATTGAGAAATTACCCCGTCATTTTTTACCGTCAGATTTTATCGTTACTACCTGGGAAGCATTAGAACCCTATTTTTTGAATTTGAAAGAAAGGCCTATTCATAGCGTGGGCGAGTTAGAAGACTGGTTGCGGGATATGAGTGAACTGGAAGCCATGGTGAGCGAAGATGCCTGCTGGAGGCAGATTAAAATGACCTGCGATACCACCAATCCGGCATTGGAAGAGGCTTATAATTTCTTTGTGATGGAAATTCAGCCTAAAATTCAGCCTTATGCCGATGCATTGAACAAAAAATTAGTGGCATCGCCTTATTTGAAGGAATTAGACCAGCATTTGTATTTTACCTATATCCGTTCTGTTAAAAAAAATATTGAATTGTTTCGCGAAGCCAATATTCCTATTCAGGCTGAATTAGGCGTATTGCAGCAACAATATGGCGTAATAGCCGGGAAAATGACGGTGGAAGTAGAGGGCAGGGAATATACCTTACAACAGGCGGCGCAGTTTTTAGAAAGTAGTGATAGGGCACTGCGCGAATCGGTTTATCGTAAAATGCAGGAAAGGCGTTTGCAGGATAAAGATGCTATGGATGCTTTGTATACCCGGCTTATTCAAAAACGCCATCAGGTGGCATTGAATGCGGGCTTTGCTAATTACCGCGATTATAAATTTGCAGAATTAGGCCGGTTTGATTATACCAAAGAAGATTGCTTTCAGTTTCAGGAAGCCGTTAAACTGCATGTATTACCCATTGTTAATAAAATTTATGAAAAGAAAAGGAAGAAATTAGGATTAGATACTCTGCGCCCCTGGGATACGGAAGCCGAACCGGCGGGAACAAGGCCCTTGCGCCCTTTTAAAACCGGCAAGGAATTGTTGGAAAAATCAGTGGCTTGTTTTCAACAAATGAACCCGTTTTTTGCGGATTGTTTGTTGAAGATGGAGGAACTGCATCATTTTGATTTAGAGAGCAGGAAGGGCAAAGCACCCGGTGGGTATAATTGCCCGTTAGCCGAAAGTGGCGCTCCTTTTATTTTTATGAATGCAGCCGGACAAATGAGTGATGTAACCACCATGGTACACGAAGGCGGACATGCCATTCATTCTTTTTTAGCGCACCATTTACCGCTTTCTGCCTTTAAAGAATACCCGATGGAGATAGCTGAAGTAGCCAGTATGAGTATGGAACTGTTTTCCATGAGCCATTGGGATACTTTCTTTAATAATGCTGCCGATTTAAAAAGAGCCAAAGAACATCAGTTAGAACGTACCATTACCATTTTTCCCTGGATTGCCATTATTGATAAATTTCAGCATTGGGTATATGAACATCCCAACCATACGGTGGCAGAACGTACCGAAAACTGGATGCTTATTTTAAAAGAATTTTCTACCAATACCGTTGATTATACCGGTTTAGATGCCTACCGTGCCATTGGCTGGCAAAGGCAATTGCATTTGTTTGAAGTGCCGTTTTATTATATTGAATATGGCATTGCACAATTGGGTGCTATTGGTTTATGGATGCAATACATTCAAAACCCACAACAAGCTTTACAAAATTATATGTGTGCTTTAAGTTTAGGTGGTACCAAAACCCTGCCCGAACTGTATGCGGCAGCAGGTTTACAATTTAATCTTTCACCGGCACACATTAAAACTTTAATGGAGTTTGTAGATGCTCAAATGGAGGCATTGTAAGCAAAAGCTGTTGCGTTGATTACAAAAATAAAAAAGAGGCAATGCCAAAGCGCTGCCTCTTTTTTGTGTAAATAAATAAACACATAGCCATCCTGGTATGTAAGTTTCTCACCGACTTATGGCATTAGTACGCAGCAGTATTAAAATATTATATATTTTAATACTTTATAAAATATTGACTAATAAAATTTTAGGATTAGGCAGAATAAACGCAAAGGGTTTTTAATTAATTGTAAGGATGAGGAATTTGATTCATTAATCTTACAACTACATCATTAAATAACCACTTGCGCACATTCCTTTTATTAAAACGATACTCATATTCATCAGTATAAGCAAACAGATATTCACTTGAACATTGATGATGTGTTCCCCTCAGCCAATTTTTAAACTGCATAATTTGTTTGTGCAGTTGTTCCATTGCACCTCCTTTCGCCGAATAACTGATTGTAATATTACTCATCTCTTTGCTTAGTTTTTTATATGAATGAAATGCATCTGTTTTTATTTGTGCCGTTTCTGATACATTGTCTTTGATCGCATACTTCAATTCATCAGACTTAAAGCTTTCAATATGCTGCAACGCAAGGTTGCCCGTTCTTCCATCAGGCAATATTTCTACTGCTACAAACATTGCATCTTTTGTTTCCGTACTTCTGCCTTTAGCTGAAGAATAGCCACCAATTAGGCTTTCATCCACTTCAACATCTCCATTGAGTTTATCATCTTTATCCTTCTTCATCACTGCCTGTACTTTTCTTTTAAATAGCCATGCTGTTTTTTGTTGAACACCCACTTCTGTTCCCAACTCAATGGTTGACATCCCCTTCTTCTTTGCCGTCAATCTAAAAACCATGTGAAAAGCCTTCAGTATTGGCATTTTAATTCCATGAAAAACTGTATTGGCAGTAACACTTGCATCATAACTGCAATCTCGGCATCTGCGATAATAATAAGTACGTCCTTTATAGCTTTCTTTACACCCACATCGACTACATTGATAATCCTTCCCCCACTTTATTTTCAACAAATAATTATAGCAATCCTCGTTTGTATTAAATCTTTTTGAAAATTCAATCGCATTGATCCCTTTGAACATAACTAAATATTTTAGACTCCAAATTACTAATATATTTAGTTATTCTCAATTCTTATCCCTTATTTGTGAATGTTCTACCTAATCCTATATTTTTATTTATTTTCGCTTTATCTATTTTAACTCCTGTCTCGTATAGTTTTAAATTCAGCCTGACGACCACGGTAAGACCTGTTTTAGTTGAAGTTTGCCAGATAAGTTTTTGAACTGTTGCATAATCGCTCAAAACAGCACCCTGCATGGCTTTGTGTACCTGACTAAACAGCCTGTGCTCAATGGGATTCCATTTAGAACAGTAAGGTGGGTAGTGGCATACAATGACCGACAAACCTGTTTCTGCCACAAAATCCATAAACTTATATTTGAATATATGGTGTCGGTAAGAATTGGCCTCTCCTGCATCGCACAACAGCAATATGTTTTTGGCATCGGGATAATCATGGATACCATATTCATACCACCACCAACGCAAATTGTCCATCACAAAATCAGCCGTTTCACTGCTGCTCCCAATACTGACATATCCTTTATTGGCCTGCAAATCATAGATGCCATGGGGTATTACTTTGCCCTCACCCAAATGCTCGTAATCATGGTCATGCACCTTCACGGCTTTGGTGCAATAACATTTGCCATATCCCTGTAAAGGATGCCCAGGCGTTCCTTCTTCTTGCAGTCAATGCTCAATACGGGGCTTTCCAAACTCATTACCACTATCAAAGAACAAATAATCCTAAACTGCTCATCCCTACGCCCGTAATCGCCTGTGGCCAACTGTTTGGACTGTTTGCGATATCCATATCCCAAGTCTTTGAGCAAGCGCTTCACCAGGCCGTGGCTGACCCTGATTTGATATTCTTCATAGAACAACTCTGCCAGTTGCCACGGCTTCACGCTCACCCAATATACGTTCTCCTCCGTGGGGCTTCCCGCCTTATGCTTTTCTATTAAAACTGTCAGCAGTTCAATGATTTCAGGATATTTTACCGTTTTTTTTCGCCCACCCCCTTGCCCGGCGCTGCCTTCCCGGGCTTGTCGGGCCATCTGTTATTTCACCGGTCAGTTCCCGCCGCCCCAGTAATATGGTATTTCTGTCCACCCCCAGCACCTTACTGATATAGCTTGTTCCTCTTCTGCCCAGTTTTAATGATTCTAAACCTGCCTATTGCCTGCGGTCTTTTTCTGACAAACGGCTGTAATGCAATTGCATCAACTGTTTAGTCTTTTCTGAAATTTCTTGTATCAAATTTCATGGATTTAGTTACCCAAATATATTATTTATTCTGATGAAGTTATTTTGTTTGTTTTACTTACCACCCAAACTCCGGTTGAAAAATAGTTTGTGAAGAAAACTCTTTTGTGTTAGTGACCGGCTTCATATAACCAAGGCCCAGCACCACATATTTGTTTAGCCTAAGCTTAACTCCGGCAACAGGATTGAGCATTGTCGTTCCATCGGACATGCGGGTTCCTAACATTTCTGCTACCAAAAATATTTTTTGAGTGACTTTAAAAACCACTGCAACGCTTCCATCCAACATATCCACCCGGGGATTATAATGGAGCACCTGATTGAATGATACCCTGGAACTGCTCAGTGCAGACGAAAAACCTACCAGCGTATTTATTCGCCTGACACCTTTGTTTGTAGGAACTTCAAATTCGATAAGGGTGGAAATGCCATTCATGCCGTTTTTACTTCTGAGCACAGCAAACTGAAACATGATTTCTGTAGAGGGGTTCATTAAAAAGCGATCATTCCTTATGTGTAAGCCCACAATTCTTGAAAGACCGGTTTCGAAGTGAAAAGCAAAATCGCCTTTTGTAGCGCCATCTGTTTGTTTTGTAAGCAATGCTGCCGTACGCAGGCTATAGGTGCCCACCGCCTCCGGCATACCCATGTGTGTAAAAAACGGATGGGGCAATTCTTCATCCATCTTAGTGGTTGTAGGCATTGTAGTGGTGTGGGTGATGGCCGAATCCATTTTCATGGGCATTTGCTGTGCAAAAAGAGACAGGCTGCCAAATAAAATTGCAAAGCAAACAGTTAAGAAAAATTTCTTTGTTATACGTAACTGATATAGTTCCCGTTTATCTGCTCCGGCAGTTTTGTTTATAGTTTTTTCTTTTAAGCCAATTTGGTTTAATGGATTCAATGCTTTCATACTTTTTTTGAATTTTGAAGATTTTATTTTGAATACTTTGTTTTCTATGCTTAAAAAATCTACTATTCAGGTTGAGGCTTTGATATACTTTAATGCCTCCTGAATATTCAGTTCACGTGTACCGTTGCCTGCCCTCACAAAAAAATGAGTGTTTTGCTGATGCTTTAGAAAAACAGGTTTTTTTGTGCTTTTTACTTTTATCATACATACTTCCTTATCATTACTTACTACAAACGAAACCTGTAGGTTTTTACAGTTCTCTATTCCCAGGCATAAAGAAACGGATTGCATAATGTATTGCTCAAACCCGTCCCTGCCACATTTTTTTAAGGACTTATAATCTTTGTCAAGACCTGTAAGGGAAGCATCATCAGCTACCCCGATCAATAAAGTTCCGTCGGCAGAATTCATAAAAGCTGCTATAGTTTTTAAGCTGGCAAATTCAATTTCTTTGCTTATTTTTTGTAAGCGGTAATCCCAGCGGAAAGAAGATTTAAACTCTATGGTGTCACATTCTCCTTTTATTAATAAATCTGCAATGGCAGGGTCTAAATTATTTTTATTCTTACTTGATTTCAGGCGGAATAATAAATACCCGAGTGTACCGCCTATAAAAAGAAACAAAACGAACAGAGAACCGCTAACAAAATCTATTTTCACTGCCTCACGGTAAAAATTAATTACTACCTGCATAAAAGGAAGTTGATGCTTACCAAAATGATATTCAAACAAGGTCAACAATAACGGGGCAAACACCAGTAGCCCGAAAAGTGATCCGGAAATAATCCATAACCATTGCTTACTGATCTTTACAATTTGCATACAAAAATCTTTCTAATGATGTAATTTATTGTCAGCTTTCTTTTCTGTTTTATGATCCATTCTTTCCATGTTATCCATTTCATTCATCTTTTGCATCATATTCATCAATTGCGGGTTACCTATGATGGTTTTACACATTGAGGCCATCATACTGGAGTCACTTTTACATGTTTCCATCATATCAGACAACATACATTGCGTCAGGCCTGGATTATCTTTCATGATTTTTATTATTGTTATGTGGTTTTCCAGCATCTTCTTTGCTATCTTTTCATTTTCCAGAATCAACATCTGGCCAATTTTATTATTCATCATTATTCTCATCACTTCTTTCGACATATTACTATTATTAGCAATTGTGTCCATAATTTCCTTTCTTGTATCCGATTTTGAAAGAACTTGTTTTATATCTGTACTGGTTTGGCAGGAGGCGAACAGAGTAATTAAAGCAATAACCAATGTAACTTTTTGTAGTACTTTCATGATCTAAATTTTTTGTTTAAGATAATAAATGATTTGTGTGTTAGTTTATGTACGCATTTATATACCGTTACCTCTCCTAAATCCCTGCCCGTCTGGCCAGGCGGCCTTCTTCACCGGAGAAGGGCAGTGATAAGGCATCATATATCTTTTATCTTTACGAATAATCAATTTAAATCTCCTGCGCAAAGTCCGAAGAGAAATAGAATCTCTTTATATCTTCTTCTCTGTTACAGTTGATTTAGCCTGTTTGCTTTGCCCCATCCTTTTCAAGAATTTTTTTCTTCTCCTGATATTCTTCGTTTGTAATTTGGCCTGAAGCAAATCGCTTTTGCAAAATGTCAAGAGGAGAATCTTTCTTCTTTCGCTGACCGGGAATATCATAAGGCGTAGCGAAAATCCAAAAAAGCAGTATTATCCAAATGAACCACCATATAAGGTGCATTCCCCAGAAGTGATAACCATCGTAAAACATAGTTTTTGATTTTAATTGTTAGAAAATATTATTTAAAATTTAATGTTGTCTGTCATAAGTTTAAAATTATTTACAACAATCTTTTTTTCTTATAAAAATTGCTTTAAAAAGCCTGATTAATATTTTTTTTATTTTATCCATTCACATTTTTTATCTTATTACGTCAATGCTATCTTTTGTATTTGCCACCCAATCAGTAATTAACTTTTTATTCTCTGGACTAAGTTTTGCATCTGTGTGTATAAAAGTATAGGATGGCAAAGGCATTGTACCATCTTTAACTCTCTTTCTAACTGACCTTAATTTATTGGCTTGTTTTCTTTTAGAATAAGTTCCAAACTCACTAAAATTCAGATTCTCTTTTCCGTTCTTTATATGCCTGGCCAACACCCATCCAAAGGGTTGTATGTTTACATACCAGGGATAACGGGTATTGTTGCTATGGCAATCATAACAGGAATTTTTTAAAACATCCAATACCTTATCAGGGATGTTTATTGTTTTTGTAATATCTGTTGGCAGCGCCTGCCCGCTGGTATTGCGGGCAGGCCGTATAAATTGTATTGCTATAAATACAATTAATATTATCAACAGAATTTTTTTGAACAGCTTCATAAATTTTCATTTAATTGGCAATACGCAATGTGCAATATGCAATAATAAACAAGCTGCCAATTGTTGATTGTTAGTTGCCCGTGGCCCATTGCCTATTGAATAATTGCCCACCTGCCTGCCGGCAGGCAGGTTGCCTATTGTTTAATTTCTTCTTTTACTTCACCACAGGTTGGCATTTTTTTACCGAGGTATGGGTTTTTAATATCTTTGGTTTCACTAAGCCATGTTGCTCCTTTTTTATTATTGTACATAGGGCAATAATCATTATACAATGTCTGTGTGGTACCAAATGCTTTTACCATATCATACATGTCTTTACTAAGCATATCAAAATGTTCCCGCTGATGCGCAATATCACCGGCATTCTTACCTATATGTTCCGCCATTTCTTTTGCATCGTCAGATATATCGTTCCATATTTTCTTTTTATCTGCAGACAAATTTGTTTTGTCCATTTTGCCCATTGATTCCACAAAAGCATTGCCTGCGGTTGCGGCATCATTTCCGTTATCATTGGCTAATGCATTTTTTATTTGCAGGTATTGGCTTACCATTTCCTGCATTGACCCGGCAACATTTGTATTTGTATTATTTGATGTTGCTGCTGAAGAATTATTAACCTGGTTTGTATCATTGCTCTTTATACTTTTATCTGAGGTATTATCGCTCCCGCTGTTACAGGATGCTGCTGTGATGGCTATTAATGCCATACTAATAATTATATTTTTCATTTATAAATTGTTTTATGTTAAAAATAGAGATGACCTCACTCAACCCTCTCCTTTGGAGAGGGGCGAGGAATTACTTTAATGTTTCAACAACCTTGCCGCATGTGGGCATGGCGCTTCCGAAATAAGGATTTTTAATTGCAGTCTCATTACTTAACCAATATGCTTTTTTCATAGGGCAATAGGTATAATAAACGGGCTGGTCTGTAAGCTTTACGGCTTTGGCTACGGCAAACATGTTGGTTGATAAATTGGCAAAATGCATCCGCTGGTCTTTTAAATCTTTGGCTGCTGAAATAGCTGTTGCATTTTTCAGCAAAGTATTGATGTTGCCTTCGGATATTATTTTGTAATCAATACCATTGGCGGTTTTTACAAAATCTTCTGCCTTTATGGAAGCATTGCCGGCGTTACCTGCTACCAAAGCATTTTTAATATCGTAGTATGAATGGAGAAGCTGTGATAGCTGAGTTTGTTGTGTACTGGTCTGTGCTAAAGTTTTTTGTGCAAATACAGTTGCGAAAATTGCAACTATAAAAAATATCTTTTTCATTTCTAAATTGATTTAATGTTTAACAAAATAATTACAGGTTCCGAAAGTTCGGAACATAAATAATTAAACATCAAATTATATCTGGAAACTCTGAATTGCTATACGAATGTCTGGTATGGGAGGATGATAACTTCGGACAAAGTATTTGATACTTGTATTAATATAAGAAGTATATGAAACATCAATACCATACCGGGAAGAAACGAATGCTGTAAGAAATATTGGAGAAATAGTTTTTAAAGGTTGGGGAACAGACTTATCAATCTGCGTAAATTTCATTACCTGGTCATTACAGCAATTATCTTTTCCGTTATTTGAAGTGTGATGGTCATTGTCATTGTGATGAATGTGCTTTTTACCGTCAGCGTGGACGTGCATAGTCGCTTCCATAGCGGCTTCATCATGATGATGCGAAGCATTAAATCCCATGTCTATACCAACAGCGCAGGCAAAACCAATAACTGTATTCAGGGAGAATACAATTATTAAAAAGGCAGCTTTTAACTGTATGGAACTGTTTATTTTCATTATTACAAATGCAAATGTAAATCTATTCTTATTGAAAATTAAATCATTCAGGTATTATACCAAAGTTAAAATCATAATCACAACACTGTTTAATTTAGGTGTGTTCTATCTTTCAATTAAACTAATTCAGCCTTATACCCTGCCTTCTCTACAGCCTTAATTACCTCGCTTTCATCAATATTACCGGTTGTAACAGTAAGTATTTTTTTAGGATTTTGTGTATCAACTTTCCAGTTTTTTTCTCCCACTGCTTCATTTAATGCAGGCGTTACTTTAGCTACACAGGAGCCGCACATAATATTTGTTTTCAATTCTATAGTTTTCATTTTCTTATTTTATTTATGGCTGTAAAATTACTTCAATGCCATACATAATTTGTTATACAATTATGGATTTGATTTATATAATTTATAGAAAAGGGTTATTGAATTTAGCAAGAGTAGATTGAGTAAATTTATAAATGCTAATTTTTATTATAGTAACGTTCAGGCACAAGTCAGGAGACCTGCGCCAGAGTTGATTTTCCAAAGGCGTTTACTTTTTTTAGTATAAAGTTCATTGCACATTTTTACACTGTGCAGAGTATAACAAAAACAGTACATTTGTTTCCTAAAAATCTCAACGCATGAAACAACGGTTGATAAAGACCTGTATTTGTGTATGCCTGGCGGCGGCCGCACATGCACAGGAAAGGATTTCTGCAGACCTCTATCTTAATCAAACCAGGTCTATCCTGATGTCTGTAAAATCAGGTGAATACAGCTGGTTCTGGAATGTGGTTAAAGACACTTTTATGAATTGCGTAAATAAGGACTTCTGGCAAACGATCAATCCTCAAAGTGAAACTCAACGGAAACCTGCAGTGTTTTCTCCGGATTTTAATTACCTGGTGATGAATTCGCCGGGGTATACCTACTGGAAAAGGATGAACGATAATGGCCGTACCAAAAAAATCACCTATGAGTGGGAAACCTATGTGGCCAACACACCGGTAACCAAAGGATATAATGTACCCCAGTACAGTAATACCAATCTCTCAGCCCGATATTTTGAAACCAATTATTCGCTTGCCATCACTTCAAATGGCAAGCTGCTTACCGGCAATGTTCGTTTTAAAGGAGATAAGCCGGTAAAGATAACCGGTATTTCGCTGGCAGATGGTTTGTTGGGTACTGTTGAGAAGCAAATCTTATCCAACAACGAAGTTATCTATGATGATAACAAAAACTTCACCTCAGCACTCTATGTCAATGATGGTATCCAATGTTATCTGAACAGCAGCTGTGATAAACTGGTTTGTTACAAGCGGTATTATGATTTCAAAAAAGAAGATAAGTTTGCTGTTGGATATAGCGAAAAAGGTACGGCTTAATATTTATGTTATAGATGCTATGGGAAGACGCATTCAAACAATCAGCAACAATAAATATTATCCCGAAGGCCTCTCCAACGAAAAGATTGACGTCCAAAACCTTCCCGGTGGCATTTATAATATTGTGATTGAGAACAGAAATAGCCGCATCGTAAAAAAGCTGATGGTGCAGCGGTAAACGGCCAGACTCTATTCGCAGAAAAACCTCTGAATTTTTTTTTAATGGTATAGTAGAACGACAAACCAACAACTGCCCGGGTAGCACAGGTTTTGTTTTTGTTATAAAGTATGTCAATCAAAGCAATAATGAAGATAGTTTATCTACGTTGACATTGCCAACGCAATTTAAGTTACCCGGCACCAAAATAAAATTTCAAATGCGCTATTTGAATGGTAAAGATGAAGCAATGTTTTGCAATGCTATGGTAATACCACCAACTCAGAAAGTTATTTACAACGTAAAATTACCATAATATAAAAAAAACGTTATTATGCCTCATCACCATAGTATTAGTATTTCTGTTTGCCAAAAAAGGACAAAGTCAATACCAATTAATATTTCAGTAACATTATTGTGAAATAACATAACAAAATATGAAATATTTTTTAATCATAATTATTTTTCCGGTACTCATCATTGCTTGTAGAAAAAATAAAATTCATTACAATATCACATGTAACAATCCGACAAATGATATAAACATTTCAAGGGAATTAATCATTGGCAAGTGGACATGGGTATCAGAACTTTATAGAGAACAATTAACAGGGCAATATATTTTAAAAACTCCTGCCACAGAAGGGTATACAAAGCAACGAACATTTGAAAAAAACCTTACTGGGGATTTTTTTAAAAATAATGTATCTGTAGGTTTATATCGCTATGAAATTGTCACAGAGAATACAATAACAAATTTCCCTGATGATACAACTAATGTCTTGGTGTTTAAGGATTATACGGCCAGCCAAAGAAGCAACTATGTTCACTATAAGATTTGTAATGATACATTAACATTAAACTTTCAAATCAGGTCAGATCTCGCTGGACAGGAAAAATGGGCTAAAAACTAATTTGTATGAAAAAAACAAAACTAATTATTGCGTTATTACTTTTTACCGTAACGACAGCAACCTTGCGAGGGCACACTTCAATATTTGGAGGAGACAAAAGACATAATACAACGGAAATGAAAATTAAAAAACATCAATTGCTAAGAGAACATGGCCTGCCTATCATGCAATGAATCTCTGATTTATGTTGTCATTCATTTATGCAGACCCGGGAATCTTCATATTGTATCTAAAATATTCACATGAAACAATCAAAAACTATGTTACTAATTTTTCCTGCACTGATGCTTCTTTTTGCCAGTTGCCATAAAGACACTATTAAACCAAATAAAGAAGCAACAGAATATTTTCCAAATACCGTTGGCAATTATTGGGAATATGAAGTCTATGATTCCAGCCAGATTAGAGACCATCCTAATTTCCCAAGACAATACAATGTCAAGATAAGAATAACTGGCATTACTAAACTCGTTGACAACAAAGATGCCACGGTTTGGAATTATGAATATCCATGGGGTAATGAAATAAACTACTATAGAATTGAAAATGATACTATTAAAGTTTATGACACAGTCCGTGCAGGAGGAGTAGCATACATACCATTCCCCAATATAGTATTTATTCAGCCATTTTTTAATGGACAAGAATGGAAGAGTAATGCGTTATGGACTGACAGTTTCTATGTAAAAAAAGATACCATAGAGCCTTTTAAAAATGTGTTTCAGATACGCAGGAAATATATAGGACAACAAACTTATTATCACACCATTTATTGGTTTTCTCCCCAGGTGGGTTTTGTAAAAATATACAGAGATGAAATTAATATGGGGATCCGAACCAGTGAAATATGGACTCTTAAATCTTATCAATTAAAATAATTTTTATGGGAAAAAGACTGCTTATGCTCGCGGCAATGCTGTTTGCTATGATGAACCTATACGCTCAAAACAACAAATATGATAGTTTTGCTGTACCTATTAGGGTAAAACCTGGTGCTCAATTATCAAAGCCGATCAGCTCCGGCATTTCAACAAACAGGCTTGTTACTTGTGAAAGACCTGATGTGCAAATTTTTCCTTCTAACATTCCACAGTCGGAAGTTCATATCAGTATAAATAAAGTGAACAATCAAAACTTGTTGGTTAGTTCAAACACATTTCCAATAGGGAATTCCTTTCAGGGCGCATATTGGAGCAATAATAGCGGCGGCACTTGGCAGGGAGCGGATATTTTACCCAATAACGCCTTTGGCAGAGGAGATCCTTCAACTGCCTATGATGCGCAAGGACGAGGTTATATTGCTACAATGGCGCCCAATGCAACTGACAATCCTAATGGTTATTTTATTCAGCGAACGGATAATAACGGCTTAACATGGCAGCCGCAGGTAAATGCAACGGGTGTAATTGCAGGTTTTGATAAAGAGATGATAGCTGCAGATGATGTGCCAACCAGCCCCTTTGCAAATAATTTATATTGTGCATGGACGGTTTTTGGAGCAACCACAACCGTTCAGTTTAACAGAAGCATAAATGCAGGTAATAACTTTACAAATCCTATTATTTTAAGAAATAGTTGGGGACAGGGTACAAATGTACAAACGGGGCCAAATGGAGAAGCATATGTTTGCTGGGCAGATTATACAAATGGTCAACTACCTGCTCAGGGATTAGGATTTACCCGTTCGCTGGACGGCGGAATAAATTTCAATGTTGCCAATATTGCTTTTAATTATGCGGGCATCAGGGTGGGCAACGGGGGAAATCCTGATTTCAACAACACCCGTATCAATGATTTTCCTGCAATGGCAGTTGATAAAAGCAATGGACCAAGAAGAGGAAGAATTTATGTTGTGTACGCAGAGAGGGAAGGCGGTAATGGACGAAGTATTATTCGAATAAGATGGTCAGACAACCGGGGCGATACATGGTCAGCCGCCACAACAGTTAGCATTCCAACAGCCAGGCAAAGCTGGATGCCATGGGTTAGTGTAGATGATACAAACGGAAATGTATTTGTAACTTATTTCTGTATGGAAAATCCAAACAACTTCAATACTAATACTTTTGTTGCCGCATCTGTTAATGGGTTTACTACTTTTCAAAACAGGGTTGTCAGTGACGTTGCTCATGTAACTGCACAAATACCTCAATTTTTTGGTGGATATGCCGGGGATTTGCGGCCTGGATGGATAACAGAAATGGCGTATGGCAAAATTATGTTTCAGAAGTAAGAGCGGCGGATATTGAACTTACCGGCAATAGCTCATTATGTGGGGCATCTAATACCTATACACTCATCGGAGTACCTGCTGGTTCGGCAATAAACTGGACATCACCAACTCCTTCTGGAATAGTAAATATTTCAACTAATGGGAATACCGCAACTCTAACACAAAATGGAGGTGCAAGTGGCGTAGTTACATTAAGTGCCGAAGTTATCGATGGAGGCTGTTCTTATGGATTATTTTCAATTCAAATAACTGTAGGCACACCTAAGCCGGGTCCCGTTAGCTGGACATGGAATGCCCCACCAAACAGAGTGATGCTTGATGTGGATGATGTTCCCGGGGCAACTTCTTATCAATGGTATTTGGATGGTGTTTTAAAAGGAATAACCGCAGCATCATATTATCATTTGCCAATGAAAGGCAATGTGAGTTGTGGTAATTTTTATTATTTTGGAGTTCGGGCAGTGAGTAGTTGCGGTACTTCACCTGAATCATACGTTGGAGCAGACATGCCACCTTGCGGCTTTGCTTACAAAGTATTTCCCAATCCAGGTCCAGGCAATATTCAAATAAAACCCAATGAAGATGAAACGGCAACATCAAATAATAAGAAAACAGCAGAAATTCAGGAAGTAGAGTTGTATGATAAAATGGGCGTTATCAGGCATAAACAAAAATTTGCCAAAGGGCAGACGACGGTAAACATTTCTGTTGGAACATTGCGCAATGATGTTTATATCCTGCGCATATTTGACGGAGAAACATGGCAATCATGTAAAATTATTATTCAACATTAAAATCACTTGCTGATTTTTAATGCTTCAATTGCAAATTCACAAGATAGCATTTGCATCAGAAATTAATTTGCCGTTAATTCAGCAAAATAATCCTGCCCGTTTTCAAAGAATTATGGCATTAGTACACAGTAGCAATAAAATATAACATATTTTAATACTTTATAAAATATTGACTAATAAAATTTTAAGTTTTTTTAAGTAGTAATAACCCCGTAAAATAACGGTATTTTAAAAAATAATTAAAAAAATTATAAATATATTGTATAAATTATTTAATATTGTGGAGTAACCGGATTGTTTTGCCAATTTACAGACAGGCATGTTGAAGGCAACTCTGATTGAAAACAGCCTGACAGCGGATGACAGTAAAAGCTAAAATAGCGGTTATGAAAAATAGTATGCTAACTAAAAATAGTATGCAATGAAAAAAATAAATTTAATTATTTTTTTCATACATACAATAATTGTAGTGGCGGGTTAAGTGGTCAATTGAATAGTAGTGCTTCTAATAAACATTTGTGCTGATTGACAGGTTCGTGCTTCTAAGTTCACCACTACGCCAATGCGGAGCCGTTGTAGGCAACCCTGAATTGGCAGTTTATGGACTCAACCTATATTTATATGACAAAAACCAATGCTTCGTTTACAGCACATTTGCAGGGAACACGATACCAACGCTTCAAAACTTACTTTGCAAAGGAATTGTAAACGACAAATGCACAATCAAGTTGACGTATGAGCATCTGCCATTGTTCAAAAAATAAGCAGTACAAAATAATTGAACATATTCAGTAGCTACGAATTGCGGGACATTAATCCTTAATTGACCCAAAATAAAAACAAAAAAGGACGTTGGTAGTTAACGTTACTACTTCGGGTTTAGACATTTACAGCCGAGTGCAAAACACAAATTGAAAACCGAGCCTTTCTGACAATCTCGAAAAAGCAGACGTTCAAAAATCAAGGACGAGAAGTTGGTTATATTATTAACAGTTAGAATTTTTTGCAAAAATGAAAAAGTTAGCAAGAAAAGAAATGCAAAACACCCAGGGTGGTTTTGTATGCCTGTTAGTTGGGATTGGAATTGGCCTTTTAACAGGCCCATGGGGTGGAATGGCAGCTGGCATGACATGTAATTTGCTTCTAATCCCCAAGAAAGCCTATTAAGTTTTCTTGTTGGTGGGGGTCCAACCCCACCATTTTTACTTTTTACATACTACATACTAATATGCTAAAATCGTTTAAAAGCTATTTAATAATACGTTTAAAGTCCTTTTATAGAGAATTAGGTCCTTATGCTTATTTTAAAATTGCTATTAGCGTAATTCTTATTTCATTGTTATTAAAAATTATTACATCAAATAGTTATTTTGGCCTGGAGTTTATTGCACTAATCAGTTTTTTACTAATAATAAACAACGATAAAAGACAAGACTGGCAACTCTTAAATTTTCTTTGGCTTAAAAAAATTCATAAAATACTTTTCGTAGAATATATGTTAATAATATTTCCTATAATAATATATTTAATTGTCTATCATCAGTATTACCTGCTTATCCTTTTATTTTGCTCAACCATTATTGCTTCGCAAAGATCTAAGGAAGAAATAACTACTTATGCAAATACATTTGATAACCTTTTGACCCCTCAAAAAGGAGATTTGCATTTAATATCAGGCCTCAGATTATATGAAAAAAAAATTATAGCCATTTTCTTATTTTATAGTCTTGCATTTTTCGTGTGGCTAATTAATCCACTTTTTGAAATACAATTTGTAGCTAGTATATATATTATAGCTCAATCAATAATATTTAGCTACATAATTTCTAAAGCTGAACCCCCATTTATTTATTTATTAAAAAAAGGAGAAGTATTTAGTGTTAAAAAGTTTTTTAAATTATTAGTATTAATAATTAAGCATTTTTTTGTTTTATTACTTCCACTGCTACTTACCTTAATTATTGGGAGAGTGGTCAGGGATTATAACATATCCTATATAGTATACGTTTCAATGCTTACCGTAATTTGTTTGATCAATCTTGTTCTGGTTTATTTAAATAAAAAGTTCACCCTCATTTATAAAAAAATTATTATTTCAGTTAACATTGGACTACTAACTATTTCAATAGTGAATCCTTTTTTTGTAATCCTTTACTTAATACTATTATTCTATTTATTCTTTGATTTTAAATTTACGAATGAACCTTTATGATAGAAATTAAGGCATTATATAAAAAATTTGGCAAGAATGTAATTTTTGAAAATCTACACCTGGTTTTAAATTTAGGAAAGATATATGGATTAGTAGGCAAAAATGGAATAGGTAAAACAACTCTTTTCAATTGCATGGCTGGTTTTGAAAAATACGAAGGAAATATAGTCATTAGCGAAGTAAATAAAGATAAGATTTCGTTTATGGGAGTTGATTTATATTCTTATCCAAGAATAAGGGGAATAGAATTTCTCATATCAGCATTAGAAATAAGAAATATTTCAACAACCAAAAATACCATCGAAAATATTTTTTTCTTACCATTAAATGAATATGCTGAAAATTATTCTACTGGCATGAAAAAGAAACTTTACCTGCAAATTATTCTTTTAATTGCTGATCAAATTATTTTGCTGGACGAGCCATTCGAAGGGCTTGATGCAGACTCTATTGATATATTAGTTGAAGCACTAAAAAAGATAAAAGAGAATAAACATATTATAATCTCTTCGCATCGATTGGATACACTAAATAAAATCAGCGATTCTATTATTAAGATTGAATCAAAGAATACAGTAAAAATACTTTAAAAATATTTGTAATGATCAAATTTGAAAAAACAGATTTCCAATTTAATAGTTATTATATAATGCTGATCTTCCTTATACTTTACTTGGTTTTAGCCTGGTTAATGTATTCAAGCATTATGACCGATTCTATATTTTATCAGACCTATGGCACACAAATTTCTTTTGACAGAATCGAAGAAATAATTTCCGCCAATAAAATAATTTCATGGATTTCCTATATTTTCATTGCAGTTTTTTTAATACTTAGGCTTCTAACAACCGCGGCAATTATTTATTTTGCAACATACCTATCTGATTTAAAAATTTCTTATAATCAATTGCTGAACATTATTTTAATTTCAGAAGTCGTTTTGTTATTAAGTGCCATAACGAAGTATGTTGGGTTGCTCACCTGGCACAATTATTCTACGATTTCCGATATTCAGAGTTTCATGCCTTTATCAGCCTTAAGTTTTGTAAAAAATCCTACTGAACTACCAGTTTTTATAAAATACACTTTGCAGTTGTTTAATTTATTTGAAATAACTTATTGGTTTATTATCTCATTTTTCTTAACAATTGTCACAAAAATAAAATTTCAAAAAAGTGTCTCATTAGTTTTCTCTTCCTATGTCATCAGTTTAATATTTTGGATAATATTAATTTCTTTTCTATCAACAACAATAATTAAAACATAACGAATGAAATGGAGCTTAAAAAACATTATCATTTTTATAATGATAGATCTTATTGTACTTTTTGGAATCATTATGTATTACACTACCTCTTATGACAATTCAAAAAAGGTAAGTCTGCAAAAAAGACCATCAATAATTTTTAATGATATCTCTTTTACAAAATCAATTAATCTTGATACTTCCACTAATACCCTCTTAATATTTGTAACACCATCATGTGATAATTGCATGCATGTACTTGAAGAAGTAAGCAATAACAAAATGAATTATTCGGGTATGAATATCGTTTTTATCATCCCTGGTAATATAAATGAAAGTCAATCTATAAAGTTAAATTATCCGGAAATTGTTAGGCTAAACAGCTATTTTGTTTCTGATAGTAACATGGTAATTAAGGAACGTTTTGAAGTCAAATCATACCCAACAACTTTCTTTTATAAGCATAACAAGCTTATAATTAAAATTAACGGAGAATTCAAATCAGGTTATTTAGATAAATATTTAAATTAAAATGAGAGTTGATAATTTTTTACAGCAATCAAATCAATTTGATTGCGGGCCGGTATGCCTTTATAACATATTGCTATATCATAATACCCAGGTTTCATTAGAAGAAGTTCGGGAAAAGTGCGGAACTACAAGCAAAGGAACTAATTTACTAGCTATGCATGATGCGGCTATTAGTTTTGGTTTAACTGCAGAGGGCGCAGAAGCCTCAGAAGTTGAAAATTTATATACTATAAACCTTCCCTGTATCTTACATGTGATTATTCAAGACAAACTCTTACATTTTGTTATTCTTTGCGAAATTGAAGGGAAAGAAACCGGAACAGTAAAATTTAAGGTATTTGATCCTGCTAAAGGTATTTCGATCCTTTCAAAAGAAGACCTATTGAAAATATGGCCTAACAAAAGGCTACTATTAATACAAGGTAAAAAACAGGATTATACTTCGACACATTTTTTACCTGAAAAAAAAGAATATTTAAACTTATGGCAACTCCTAAAAGAGTATAGGAGTATTTCTCTCCTAACTTCATTTTTAGGTATTGTGATAGCAACTTTAGGATTAAGCATCGCCATTTTTACACAGAGCCTGGTTGAAAATATTTTACCTTCCAAAAATGAAAGACTTTTATTACTATCAACATCATTTTTTCTTTTTGTTTTGATATTTAAAGTTTTAATTTCATTGTTAAAAAATTATTTACACATTAAAATATCAAAACAGGTAAATTCAAAGATAAGCAGTACTGTTTTTGAAAAAGTAGTCAATCAAAAGAAGTTTTTTTATGATAGCCGGCAAATAGGTGACGTTCTGTTGTATTTAAAAGATATTTCAATTATTGAAAATTCATTGATTGCACTTTTGAGTGAACCAATTATAAACTTATTTATAGTAATAATTTCAATGCTATTTTTATTTTTTCAGAATATTTATTTAGGGATTTCTTCCATGGTTGGTTTAACCTTAATGATAATTCTGGGAATAAGCATTAGAAAATTTATTGTATCATCCAATAAATCCCTGTTAATGCTTTATGGTAATTTAGAAAGCGAATATCTCTCAATTATCGAAAACATAGCATCAGTAAAAATATTTCTGAAAAACCATATATTTTCAAACAGCTTAAAAAATATCTTTTCACTTTATAACAATAAAACAAATGAAATTAATAAAACTAAAGTTAAGTTTCAATTGTTAATTGAGTTAATATCTACACTCTCAATTTTCATTATTTTTCTCATTGGTAGCTACACGATTTTTATAAATGAAAATTTACCAACCCAATTAATTTCAATTTCACAAATTAGCTATATCTTCATTCAAGCAAGTATAAGCCTTTCTTTATCATTTATTACTTTCTATGAATTTAAAGTATCAAAAAATCGTCTTGATAGCTTCTTTGAATTAAATGTTGAACCCCATGTTGACTCAATTTATCCTGATGAGGTGCAACTAATTTCTTTAAGCAATATAAATTTTAAATTTCCCGGAAGTGACTCATTATTTACAAATTTTTCTTTTACATCAGAAGTCGGAAAGTTTACTGTACTACAAGGTGATAATGGAACAGGGAAATCAACATTACTTCAATTATTAGGCGGTTTATACATGCCGGCATCTGGCACAATTAGAATAAACGGAGATATAGATTTTTTTGAGTTAAAACAAAAAAATACCTATGTTAAAATTGGTTATATGCCCCAGGAAATAAGGCTTTTTGATGCTACAATAATAGAAAATATTCTTTTCGAAAGGTTTTTAATTGATGATGTTGATATAAAAAATGATTTTCAGGAAAAAACGAATTTGGTAATGAAATTATTGCAAAGTTATAATCTTGATAAATATTTCGACACTTTCCCTAATGGATTGCTTACAGTCATTGGTGAAGGAGGTATAAATGTTTCAGGAGGGCAAAAGCAAATGATTGGATTTACCAGGGCAATTATTAATAAACCCAGTATTATTTTACTTGATGAACCAATAAGTTCTATGGATGAATTGTCTGCAAGTTTGCTCTGCGATGCAATAAAAATTATTAAAGCACATTCGATTGTTATTGCCGCAATACATAACGGAAGCTTATTAGCACTAGCAGATAAAATTGTGACATTACAAAAACCCGAGTTATTTTTTTGATATCATTATAAAAAAAAATAAAAATAACCTCGACCGTTATCAAAAAATAATGGCATTAGTACACAGTAGCATTAAAATATTAAATATTTTAATGCTTTATAAAATATTGACTAATAAAATTTTAAGTTTTTTTAAGTAGTAATAACTCCATAAAATAACGATATTTTAAAAAATAATTAAAAAGGTTATAAATATATTGTATAAATTATTTAATATTGTGGGAGGAATATGTAATTGATTGGCCGATTTTAATTATAAACTTGTTGAAAGCAACTTCGATTGAACACATCAAAATATTTAGAAGTGACAAAACAGACATAATGTAACGGAAATAAAAATTAAAAACCATGAATTATTGAGCGTATAAAGCCCCGCTTTGTACAACCTAAATACCAATTAATATTTCAGTAACATTATTGTGAAATAACATAACAAAATATGAAATATTTTTTAATCATAATCATTTTTCCGGTACTCATCATTGCTTGTAGAAAAAATAAAATTCATTACAATATCACATGTAACAATCCGACAAATGATATAAACATTTCAAGGGAATTAATCATTGGCAAGTGGACATGGGTATCAGAACTTTATAGAGAACAATTAACAGGGCAATTAATTTTAAAAACACCACAGTCTGAAGGATATACACGACAGATGTTTGCGAGTAATTCAGTTCTTGAATATTTCAAGAACTATACTTTTAAACAGAAGTATAGTTATGAATTTACTATTGAAAGAGCAATAACAAACTATCCTGATGATACGACAAATGTTTTGGTTTTTAAAGATTACAATACCGGCCAAAGAAGCAACTATGTTCACTATAAGATTTGTAATGATACATTAACATTAAACTTTCAGATATTATCAAGCTTTAAGGGTATAGAAAAATGGGCCAAAAACAAATAATATGAATTTTTTTAAACTTATAGGAGTATTTCTCCTTTTTAGTATGTTAGGCTTTAATGCATATAGCCAGACAACTTGTGCATCAGAAATTAATTTGCCGTTAATTCAGCAAAATAATCCTGCCCGTTACCAAAGAATAATGGCATTAGAACAGCATACTCAGAATTATATCAATTCTGTAAATAACGGCACTAACAATGCAAGATTAATCCAACCAAATTCTACGATTATAATTCCAGTAGTGGTGCACATACTTCACAGAGGGGAGCAGGTAGGAACGGGAAGAAATATTAGTGATGCGCAAATTCTATCTCAGATTGATGTCTTGAATGAGGATTTCCGAAGGCTAAATGCGGACAGAATTAATACTCCTTCAGCTTTTCAGCCAGTTGCCGGCGACCCAAATTTTGAATTTCGATTGGCTTGCATTGACCCTAATGGTAACCCCACAAATGGAATAACAAGAACATTTGCAGGCGTTAATCAATTTCAGCCGCTGAGTAGTTTAAATACAGATGATGGTAGTATAAATGAACTGGCTGCAAGAATTAAGTTTACAGCACAAGGTGGCAGAGATGCCTGGCCTACTGATAGATATCTCAATATTTGGGTTTGTGATATGGGAGGCGGTTTAATTGGCTATGGGCAATTCCCATTTGACTATTCTGTAAAGCCGAATACCGACGGAGTGGTTATGCTCTTTAATGCCTTTGGAAGAGTTGGAACTTTGCAGGCTGGTTTAAACCAAGGCAGGGTATGTGTTCATGAAATAGGACATTGGCTGAATCTTAGGCATATTTGGGGTGATGCTTACTGTGGAAACGACTTTGTAGATGATACACCTCCACAAGCAGCACCCAATAGAGGATGTCCGGGATTTCCAAATGTAACTTGCAATAATGGCCCCAATGGTGATATGTTTATGAACTATATGGACTATACTAATAATGGATGCCAGAATATTTATACAAGGGGGCAAAGTTTACGAGCAAGAGCGGTTTTTGCACAAGGTGGGCCGAGAGCGGCATTTATCAATAACTACTTTAGAATTAATGAAAATAGTGCTAACGTGGCTTGTGTAAACAACACTATCACCATAGCAGCTATCAATCCTCTTTGTTTACCCATAACCTGGAGTATTTCCGGGGCGGCAATAATTATATCTGGGCAAGGAACAAATATGGTAACACTTCAAGGTCAATATGCTGGCACTGCCATAGTAACAGCAACTGCCGGTGGATATACCGACTCTAAAACAATAACGGTTGGCGCTCCCAATGTAAATTTCAATGTTGTTCCTTATTATTCCGGACAAACTTATTGTGCCCGTTCCGATGGTAATTTATTTAGAATTGACCCCGTAAATATTCCTGATGTTCCTTTCTATCAATGGGGATATATTACCAACCCCAATGGATCTGCCAATACAATTGTAGTAAATGAATTCGGCTCTGAGCAACAGGATTTTACCTTCACTGAAACCGGCGATATAGAAATTTTTGCCCGGCCAGGAAATGCCTGTGGTTTAGGGGGCATACAAATATTGCCAATAAGAATTACAATTTGTGGCGGATTTGAAAATTTTGCTTCTTTGAGTCCTAATCCAACCAATGGTGATATCAATATTAGTACAAAGAATAAAGCGAACTCCATAAAAGCAATTCGAATAATAGACAAATCAGGTAATTTGAAAAGAGTGTTCAGGAACACAGTTAATGGTCATTCACAAAAAATAAATATTTCAGATTTACGAGCTGATATTTACTTTATACAGGTATTTGACGGTATAAAATGGTGGAGCAAAAAAATTATTAAAAATTGATAAGCCATTCTGAAAAAACTATTTTAAGCGCAAAATGCCGGCTTTAATAAATGCATAAACTTCAAAACACAGCAATCTGATACCAAGAAAAAAAGGGTTGCAATATTTTTTGTGGATACCTCTTTCAGTGAAAAGAAAAAGAGCTCACTGGTACCTTCGCTTTACCAAAAAAGTTGGAGTTAAATTAACCAATATTGTCAGTAACTGGCTCACAGCTTTAGTTTTGGCAGAACAATAAAATTAGGCAGCGGCATTTGCTGAATCAACCATTTAAATACTCGGGCAGAAGTTCAGGCTCCACATTTCCCAAATCTCAAATTCATTGCAATATTGAATTACAGGAATATCTGTTGATAAATGAGCAGCCATCGTAATAAAATAAGTGTATTGTTACAAGTACACTTACTGCTCGCCAGATGGCTGATCTTTACTGTCCCTTCCGCTGGGTGCATTGGGTTTACTAACGGGCCTGCTTTGCTGTTGTGGCCGGTTACGGTTATCAGGCCGGTTTGAATTGTTTCGGTTTCTGTTATCGTTGTTATTCAGGGGGTGCTGCTCTTTGTTGCGGCTATCGCGGCGTTGCTCGGGTTTATTGCGCTTGTTGTTTTTTTCTAAACTCTTCAGAGTAATTTGTCCTACCACATCTACAAACTGTGGTTCAATTAATTTGGGTTTACCGCTCACCACATCTACCGGTTCCAAGTCATCCGGACGCATGTTTTGGGCATTCATCCGTTTAATTTCTTTCACCCGTTCAATGGTTAACGGATAGTGCTTGCTGCCACCCTCCATCAGGTACCACATCAAATTTTTAAAAATATCTTTCTTAATTAAGAAAGCATTGCCTTTGGTGGTTTGCAACATATCGGCATTGTCGGGAAAATGTTGTAAGGCATCTAAATAGGTATCTAACTCATAATTCAAACAACATTTTAAACGGCCGCATTGCCCGCTTAATTTGGTTTGATTAATGGATAGGTTTTGGTAACGTGCTGCCGTAGTGTTTACACTTTTAAAATCCTGTAACCAGGTGCTGCAACACAGTTCGCGGCCGCAACTGCCAATGCCGCCTACTTTGGCTGCTTCCTGCCTTATGCCAATCTGCCGCATTTCAACCTTTAGCTTAAATTCAGCGGCAAATAATTTAATCAATTCTCTAAAGTCAACCCTGTCTTCAGCGGTATAATAAAAAGTAGCTTTTTTGCCATCGGCCTGGATTTCCACTTCACTCAACTTCATTTGTAAATTCAACTGGCGGGCCAATTCACGGCTGCGTGCCTGCACACCGGGTTCACGGTCTTTGCTAATGAAAAAGCTTTCCAAATCGCGGTCGGTACTGCGGCGTAATATTTTTTTCATTTCAGGGTTAAATTCATCCACCCCTTTTTTCTTCATTTGCAAGCGCACCAATTCGCCGGTAAGGCTCACTTCCCCTACATCAAAACCCGAAACACCTTCTAAAGTAACATAATCACCTTTTTCAAAATATTGTAAGGTGGTATTTCTAAAAAATTCTTTTCTACTGCCTTGTTTAAAACTCACCTCTGCTACTTTACAATTGCTTTCGGGGTCGGTAAGGGGTAAATTGCACAGCCAGTCGTGTACATTCAACCGGTTACAACCGCCGGTACTGCATCCGCCATTGCTTTTGCATCCGCCCGGTTTTTTGGTGCCGCATGATCCACATCCCATTGTATCTAAAGTTTAATGGTTCAATTAAATTGTAAATGCCAATGTAGAAAGTAGCGATAGTAGGGTATGTTGCGGGCAGTAGTACCTTGTTCGGCGCCTGTTGTGTCACTCCCTTCAACGTTCAGAACAGAAGTGAGCTATGGCCTTCCATAACATAGTGTATGCTTTTGAAAAATATATGGATACATCAATTGCATCAGGTACATATTCCGTTTTAGCCCTGTACATCCTGTAACAGATTATTGGGGCACAACCCTTCACTCCATTTTCTACAAATTCAAAAATAGGGAATTTATTGCCAATAGTGTTTAAACATGTAGGGTTACTTTGTTTTGTATAATGTATTGCAGTTTTATGGTGAGGGCCATGAACAACATTTTGGCATTGGCATTGCGCTCAATATAATAAATAGCATTGTCTAACTCCTCTACAATAGCCTGTTGTTGGGTAACGGAGGCAATTTTATTGAGGCGCTGGGCAAAATCGCTTTCAGCGGGCAGGCAGTTAGCCGATTCAATGCCTAATAGCCGAATATGCAGACTTTGTTCTAATAAATGAATGAAATAGCGTAAAAATTGCTTTTGTTTTTCCCTGCCTGCTTTTGCCATCTCATCAATAAACTTCAGTTGTGCGGCCGGTCCGGCCTTTAGGGTAGCATTTAACCATTCCCGCAACAGGCTTTGCCAGTCGGAGGAGGTATCCTGTATCATTTGCAGTGCTTCCCGGTAATTGCCCCCACAAACCCCGGCAATTTGTGCAGCAGTATGCGCTGGCAGATGTGCTCTTTCTATTAAAGCAGTTTCAATATCCTGCTTTTCTATCATGGGCACTCGTATTACCTGGCAACGGCTTACTAAGGTGGGTAAAACTCCTTCTTCTTGTTCTGCTACTAATATAAACAGGGTATTGGGAGGGGGTTCCTCAATCAGTTTTAGCAGTTTATTGCCTTCTTTGCCCAAATATTCGGGCATCCATAGTATCAAAATTTTATATGCGCTTTCAAAACTTTTTAAGTTTAGCTTGCGCATAATATCGTTACACTCTTCTGCAGTAATATTGCCCTGTTTATTCTCCGCCCCAATAAATTGCAGCCAGTCGTACACATTGCCGTAAGGGTATTGCTGTATAAATTCTTTCCATTCCTTAAAATAATCGGTACTTACGGGTTTATCGCCACTTTTTTTGGGAATAACGGGATAGGAAAAGTGTAAATCGGGATGCATGAATTGAAGTGCCCGGGCAAAATTGGGCATTTGGCTAATGGTTTCCGGACTAATAAAATCTATTTTGTTATTAGCGGATGTTTCCTCTCCAAAAAGTGCAGGAGCCGGAGGGGAAGTATGTTTACCCGGTTGGCAAACCATCCATTGGGCAAAAGCAATAGCCAGCGGTAAGGCGCCACTGCCTTCTTTCCCTATCAACAATAAAGCATGTCCCAGGCGGTTTTGCTGTACCATGGCTACTAATTGCTGTTTCAATGCGGCTTGTCCAATTACTTCTTTCAATTCCATGATGGGTACAAAATAAAAGGAAGATGTGATATAAACATCTTCCTTCTCAAAAAATCTTTATGCACCTATTTAATTCAGGTACTTCAAAATTTCGGGACTATCGGGTGTAACGGTGCTGGGGAAATAAGCCAATAATTTACCATGTTCATCAATTAAAAACTTATTGAAGTTCCAGGTAATGGTGGCATCCAATACGCCGTTTTCAGATTTATTGCACAACCATTTGTACACAGGCGAAATATTGGGGCCTTTTACATCAATTTTTTCAGCTAATGGAAAAGTAACGCCGTAATTTTTTTTGCAGAATTGAACAATTTCAGTACTGCTGCCGGGTTCCTGGCCGCCAAACTGATTGCAGGGGAAGCCTACAATCACTAATTTATCCTTGTATTTTTCGTACAATTTTTCCAATGCCTCATATTGTGGGGTAAATCCACATTTAGAGGCGGTGTTTACCACTAAAATTTTTTTACCTTCATATTTGGCAAACTCAATGGTACCTGCATTAATGGAAGGCACTTTAAATTGATAAATGGTGTTGCTGCTTTTCATGGTAGTAAATGAGGTTAATGCAACGATGGTTACAATGGTTAAGAAATACTTCATGTGCTTTATTTTTTTGGTGTGATGGTAATATGCGGTTTTAATATTTGAAGGTAGTAACAAATGATGGGGAATAAAGTTTAATTTTTGAATAAAGGCCATTAAATTGTATAAGCCACCGTAGCAATGTGAACGGAGGCAACCGGAACCGCTAATAATGCAGTGGTGCAGGCCTCTAATGTAGCGCCGGTGGTAATTACATCATCTACTAATAAAACATGTTGGTGTTGTAATAGTTGCGGAAATAATACGGTAAATGCATCTTCCATATTTTCCCATCGCGCTGCTCTGTTTTTTTTGGTTTGTGTTTGGGTATACCGGGCTCTGGAAAGTGCATGGCATACTAATGGTTTATTTATAACAGTACTAATGCCCTGCGCAATACAGGCAGCCTGGTTGTAGCCCCTTAATTGTTCTTTTTTGGGATGCAGGGGTAAAGGAACAATTATATCGATAGGCTTAAAACGATTACCGGCAGCTATTTGATGGCCTACCTGCTGCCCCAACCAAATGCCCATTTTTTGGTGGCCATTGTATTTTAATTGAAACAATAAGTGCTGTAACAGCGAGTGCTTGGTAAAATAAAAGGCGGCAGCACCGGCAGCAATGGGTACCCTGCCATAAAAAGACTGTTCCACCGGATTATCGGCTGTGGTAAAAAATCCGGTAGCAGGTAATTGCATACAACACCGGGTGCAAAGCATTGCATGAGTAGGCAATATATCGGTACCACAACCTTCACAAAGGTGTGGAAAGAAAAGCCGGGAAAAATGTTGCCAATAATTTTTCAGGGATACCATCATGCTTTAAAAATAAAAACAAAACACATACAATGTATCATGTATTTATTTTTTTTCAACAGTGCCTGGTAAATTTTATTTTTTCTATTTAAAACAAACGTTGGTACAGTTCCTGTACTTCGCCCAGGGCAATAATTTCAATGCGGTATTTTGCCGGTTGAATCCCTTTTTTATTATAGCGGGATACAAATATTTTTTCAAATCCTAATTTTTCAGCTTCGGCAATACGTTGTTCAATTCTGTTCACGGCCCTTATTTCGCCATTTAAACCCACTTCGCCGGCAAAGCAAATATGCGGTGGTAAGGCTATATCTTCATAAGAAGAAAGTAATGCCGCCATTATGGCTAAATCAATAGATGGATCTTCTATTTTTAAACCGCCGGCAATATTAATAAACACATCTTTAGTACCCAATAAAAAGCCACCTCGTTTTTCTAATACGGCTAACAGCAGTTGCAATCTTCTTAAATCAAATCCGCTAACGGTTCTTTGCGGGGTACCGTATACACTTTGTGTAACGAGTGCCTGCACTTCAATTAATAAAGGCCTAATACCTTCCACAGTAGCAGCAATGGCGCTGCCGCTTAATTCATTTTCGCGTTGGGTTAATAAAATTTCAGAAGGGTTGGTTACTTCTTTCATGCCTTCGCCGGTCATTTCATAAATACCTAATTCGGCGGTACTGCCAAATCTGTTTTTAAGGGTACGTAAAATGCGGTAGGTATAGTGTCTGTCGCCTTCAAATTGTAACACGGTATCCACCATGTGTTCTAAAATTTTAGGCCCGGCAATGGTGCCATCTTTGGTAATATGGCCAATTAAAAAAACGGGTGTATTGGTTTCTTTGGCAAAGCGTTGAAATTCAGCTGCACATTCGCGTATTTGCGAAATGCTGCCGGCTCCGGAATCAATTAAATTAGATTGTAATGTTTGAATAGAGTCAACAATTACTAATTGAGGTTGTAATTTTTTTATTTCGTTGAAGATGGATTGTGTAGTAGTTTCTGTTAATAAATAAAAGGAAGGATGCTTTGCCTGAATTCTGTTGGCACGCATTTTAATTTGTTGTTCACTTTCTTCGCCACTAATATACAGTACGGTTAATGATTGTAATGCCAAACCAATTTGCAAAAATAAAGTGCTTTTACCAATACCCGGTTCGCCTGCCACTAACACAATACTTCCGGCCACAATACCGCCACCCAGTACGCGATTCAGTTCAGCATCCGGGGTAATCATTCTTTGTGTTTCGTTATGGGTAACTGCTTCTAACGCTATGGCCTTGTTGTTCTTTTGTAGCATGCCATAGTTGTTCCGGCTTTGTTCTTTGTTATTGCCTTTATCAATTACTTCTTCAATAAAAGTATTCCATGTATGGCATGCCGGGCATTTGCCCAACCACTTTGCACTTTCATAACCACAGTTGCTGCAAAAGAAAGCAGTTTTAATTTTACTCATAGCCTCAAAGTTACAAGGCAATTACCGAATATATATTTTGTGAACAGTAGGTATGTATTAATTTTTGATATTGTATATACATAAACAGATGTATCAAAATGGCAGGATAGGCTGCATGTATCTATGCATCATAGAATCATGCAAAAGGAAACCCGAGAAAAACAAAGAACGTATATCAACACAACTCAATGGGTTTTTCATTAAAAGTACATATAAATTTTCCGATAGCGGGGATAGCTGTATGTGTTAGGTGTAGGGTATTATTCACGCAAAAGGGCCAGCTGATAAGCCGACCCCTTTACTTACTAACCCATTAAATTCCACCACTAAATTACAATAATGAGGCAGATGGCAAAATATTTTTTGATGAAATGGGGTAAAAAATACCCACATCCGAATCAACTTACTCAAAGTAGCCTAAATGGCATAGATTTGAAAAATAATATGACAATATGACTTTTTAAGGATAAAATTAAAATAACTTAAATGTTAAAAAAATATTATTTATAACTATATAAATAACAGTGCAATTACACGCAAAAAAAAATGATAATTAATTTTTTTAAAAAATTGTTAAATATTTTTTGTTTTCTAAACAGCTAAATCTTAATTTGAGTGGTCATATAACGTGATAAACGGATTAATTCACCAAAACTACCGCAACATGAGAAAAAAACTATTGATGGTTTTTTCTGCCCTCTTGCTACTTTTTGCAGGTGTACATGCCCAAACAGTAACAATTTCGGGTAAAGTAACAGACGATAAAGGCAAGCCGATAGATGGTGCCTCTATTGTAGACAAAAAAACAAAGCAAGGTACCTCTACCGATGCTGATGGAAAATTTAAACTAAACCTTAAAGAAGGTTCAGTTATTCAAATTTCAAGTGTGGGTTTTGCCAAACGCGAAATGACCGTTCGGGCCAATGAAAATTTAAACATTACATTGGTTCCTGAGAATGAAGATTTAAGCGAAGTGGTAGTAACTGCCTTAGGTATTAAAAGAGAAAAGAAAGCGCTGGGTTATGCGGTTTCTACTGTGGGCAGTAAAGATTTAGAAGCAAGGCCCGAGGGGGATATCGCCAGGGTGTTAAACGGAAAGGCACCTGGTGTAAGTTAAGTATAGTCAGTACCAGTGGCTTAAGTGGTAGTGGAACAAACATTAATATACGTGGTATTAGTACTATTACCGGCAACTCACAGCCTTTATGGGTAGTTGATGGAGTACCATTTGATGGAGGCACCAATAATCAATCTACTAATTTCACCTATGGTAACCAAACCTCCAGCAGGTTTTTAGATTTAGATCCCAATAACATTGCCAGCATTAGCATATTGAAAGGGTTAAGTGCTACTACGTTATATGGTTCTGCCGGTAGAAATGGTGTAATATTAGTAACTACAAAAAATGGTTCAACCGGCACAGTTCATAAAAAACAGGAAGTTACAGTTTCGCAATCTTTTTTTCAAACCAAAGCTGTATTACCAGATTATAATACGCAATATGGCGGTGGTTTTGATTTAAGTTTAGGTATTGCATTCTTTAGTAATTGGGGGGCTAAATTTACCAATCCACCTGCTGTTGTAAAGCATCCTTATGACAGAGCCGCCCTTGCAAATGTATTTCCTCAATTTGCAGGTGCACCTTATTTATACAAATTTTACAATAGTGTGCACAATTTCTTTCAAACAGGAAATACAAGTACCACCTCAATTAATGTTTCAGGCACTTCCGGTAAATTAAACTATAATATGAACTATGGTTATACTGGTGATGCCGGATATATTCCAATGAATAGTATGTTTAAAAATACGTTTGGTGTGGGGGGTAGTGCAAAATTGACAAATAATTTAACCATTAGTGGTACTTTGAATTATGTGTCTGATGATGTGAAATCACCGCCCACCAGTAATAGTTATGGTAACAACCCTGCCAATACATCTATTTTCGGTAACGTAATGTATACCCCTACGGCTGTAGATTTAATGGGATTACCTTACGAAAATCCTTTTGACCACTCTTCTGTATATTATAGGGGAAGTAATGATATTCAAAACCCCAGATGGACTTTATACAATTCATTTACAGATGACAAAGTGAGCCGTGTATTTGGCCAAATGCGTATTGGGTTGGATTTGGCGAAGGGTATTAATTTATCTTATCATGTTGGTATAGATAATTATACCGAATCTCAAATGTATGCGCAAAACAAAGGGGGTATTTTTACCCCAACCGGTATACTACGCACCTCTACTGCATTGAATACAATTATGGATCATACTGTATTGTTGAATTTTAACAGAAACCTCAACAGCAACTTCAACTTAAACTTAGATGCGGGTTTCAATGCCAGAAAGTATAATTTTTCGCAGACCGGGATGACGAGCACACAGCAACTGGTTTATGGATTAATGAACCACGGCAACTTTATTACTCATGATATCAATAGTGAAGCAGGTGCTCCTTTAAACTATAATACAGAAAAACTATTGATGGGTGCTTTTGCACAAGGGCAGTTAGGATATAAAGATTATGCATTTTTAAACTTTGGAGGCAGGAACGACTGGGCCTCTACTGTTGAAAAAAGCAATCGTAGTTTATTTTATCCAAATGTGGGTGTATCTTTTATCCCTACCAGCGTAATCAATTGGCTGCAAGGCAATAAGCAAATTAATTATTTAAAGTTTAGGTTAGGTTATTCAACCAGTGCTAATTTCCCTGATCCGTATAGCACCAGACCTTCTTTAAATATTGGTACACGTTCATTTATTACAGGGGGTGGAACTGCAATTAATGTGAATTCATTACAAACGCAATTGCCCAATCCGGATTTAAAACCTGAGTTATTAAAAGAAGCAGAGGCCGGTATTGAGGGCAGATTTATTGATAACCGACTAACATTAGACCTCTCATTTTATAGAAGAGTAGCTAATAATCAAATCTTAAATAGATTTTTAGACCCTTCAACCGGTTATACGTTCCAACAAATTAATGCAGGTACTGTAACCAATAAGGGAATAGAAATGGCTTTGGGTTATGATGTTATTAGAGGTAAAAAATGGAAATGGCACTTAGATGGTTTGTGGTCATTGAACAGAAGCAATGTGAGTGATTTGCCCAGCTATATCACCAGAATCAATACTTCCGGTTATTCAAACCAGGGAACATTTGCCATAAACGGGCAACCTTTAGGGGTTATTATGGGATCATACATACAAAGGGATCCCAAAACAAAACAGCGTTTAGTTGGTGTTGATGGAAACTATGTTGCTGCAAATGATATTGGTATTATAGGCGATCCGAACCCTAAATACAAATTAACCGGTATCAGTGAATTAAGTTATAAAGCGTTTTCATTTAGAATGCAATGGGATTATACTGCAGGAGGTGATTTATACTCTGGTACTTCAGGTGCCTTGTTAGGACGCGGTGTAACAAAAGATACACAGTTTGATAGAGCAGCCCCATATATTCTACCGGGTGTTTTAGCAAATGGTCAGCCAAATAATATACAGATATCAGCTACACAGGCATTTTTTAGTAATAGCATTACCGGTGGCGCTCCTGATGAAACTGCTATTTATGATGCAACCTGTATCAGGTTAAGAGAAGCTTCTCTATCCTACCAACTTCCTGCAAAATTGTTAACGAACTTACCTTTTGGTAGCATTTCAGTTTCACTTTCCGGAAGTAATCTTTGGTATTATGCACCTAATTTCCCTAAGTATATTCATTTTGATCCGGATGTGAATGGTTTGGGAGTAGGTAATGGAAGAGGAATGGAATTTTTAACTGGTCCTTCCGCACGTCGTTACGGAGCCAGTATTAGGGTAACATTCTAATTTTTAAATTAAAACTGCGTAAAATGACTTATAAAAAATTATTTATTGGATTGGGGATTTTTCTTACCCTTGTATCCTGTAACAAACAGCTGGATTATAATTTAAATAATCCAAACTATCCGGGCCTATCTACGGCCGATGTAGACTTGTACTTAAATCAGGTAGAAATAAGTTTTAATAACTTTTGGACTACTGCTTCTGATTATGGTGCACAATTAAGCAGACAACAAAACTGGGGTGGGCCTTTGTATAAAAACGCCTATCAACCTGCCAGTTTTGATGGTATGTGGACAACCGCCTATTCCAGTATGCTGGTGAATGCTACCGCCATGCTGCCTTTGGCCATTCAACAAAAAAAATACATCCATTCCGGTATTGCCAGAACACTAATGGCATTTACTTATGGCACTTTGGTAGATGATTTTGGAGATGTGCCTTATTCACAAGCAGTATTAGGTGCTGCCAATACCAATCCTAAAGTAGATGGCGGTGCAGCTATTTATACTGCCGTACAATCGCTTTTGGATAGTGCAATCGCTGATTTTCAAAAAACAGCAACAGCAAAACCTGCCAGCGATTTATTTTATAATGGCAGTGCTGTAAAATGGTTAACATTAGCCAAAACATTGAAGCTAAAGTTCTATATGCAGGCTCGCTTGGTAGATAATACTGTTGGGCCTAAAATTCAGGCTTTGTTAACTGAAAATAATTTAATTAATACCCCGGCACAGGATTTTGTTTTTAAATACGGAACAAATTTAACCGCTCCGGATAGTAGGCATGAACATTATGGTATAGATTATGTAAATAGTGGAGGTGTAGGTGAGTATTTAAGTAATTACTTTATTTGGGCAGTAACTGCTGAAAAATATAATGGTATTGTTAATATTGCCAATAATGCAAGCAGTAATGCAGATCCCAGAGCCAGGTATTATTTTTATCGTCAGGTAACCAATTATAGCTGGGCCAATCAACAAACCGCCCCATGTTTTGGCAATTCTTTGTATGGTAATTCTAATTTTCCTGCATGGTATCCAAGTGTGCCTGATCAAACACCCTATTGCGTAGTTGGTAAAGGTTATTTAGGACGTGACCATGGTGATAACAGCGGAGCCCCTCCAGATGGAAGTTTTAGAACTGCCTGGGGTATTTATCCTGCGGGTGGACAGTTTGATTATGATCAATCTCAATCAGTTTCATTAGGTATGGGTGCCGGGGGTGCTGGAATCAATCCAATATGGCTTTCTTCTTACACTGCTTTTTTAGAAGCTGAGGCTGCTTTATCACTCGGTATTACCACACAGGGCTCTGCCAGATCTTTATTACAAAGTGGTGTAACTGCCTCTATTAATAAAGTGATTAATTTTCCTGCATCTATTGGTTTTACAGGTGTTCCTGCAGCTCAAGTTCCAACTACTTCACAAATTAATAATTACATTAATTTAGTGTTGAATAACTATGATGCTGCACCAAATGCAGATGCACAAATGAATATAGTGATGAATGAATACTATATTGCTTTGTGGGGTAATGGTGTTGAGGCTTATAACAACTTAAGAAGAACAGGTAAACCCTCTAATGTGCAATTGGCTGTAACTACACCTTCTCCAGGTTTCTTTATGCGTTCGTTCTTTTATCCTTCTGTTTTTGTAAACAGAAACTCAAATGCGCCGGCACAAAAAACACCTGGCGATGCAGCAAACAAAGTATTTTGGGATAATAACCCCGATAACTTTATTAAATAAATGATTAAATTTATGAACATGAAGAAGCTAATATATATTTTATCGGTTGTCTGTTTAATAACAGTAACCAACTCCTGTAAAAAAACGGGGGGAGATATTAATCCTTTAAGCAGTTATAAAAATTTTGGGGTAGGGTCTTATTTAGTGTTAGATAGTACCATTAACCAAAATCTGAACTATGCATCTTTATCTAATTCTACAGTTGGAGTTATTGTTCACCAATACCCCAATGGCGAAGCAATTACCAGTATTACTGTTTTTGCTGTTGCAGGAACATCTTATGATACTACCCAATGGAAGAAGGTAAAGACCCTTAGTTATACAAGTCCTCAAACTACCATTACAGTAACAGGTGCAGAACTGGCAGCTGCTATGGGTGGTGCATCCGCCATTCAGCCCGGTGCCAATTACACTTTCTATAATCGAATTACTACCAAAAGTGGTAAAACCTATGATGTAAATAATACGGGCAATAACAGTGGTAGTGGATTGGTAACTGGTTTCTATTATCATAGTGCTTTCTCTTTCAGTGCTTATGTGGTTTGTCCGTTTGTGGCACCTATTGCCGGTACTTATAAAGTAATAAGAGATGATTGGGCAGATTGGAATCCGGGTGCCTTGGTGCAGGTAACAGATGGCCCAGGGCCTAACCAAGTAAATATAAGTAAGGTATATCCTAACCCAGCTTATGGAACAGTAGTAAGCCCATTAATTGTATATGTAGACCCCGCTTCAGGAACTGCCTCGGTTCCAAAAACAAATTTTGGAAATTATGGCGGCGGTTATAATATGACTGCTGTTGGTACCGGTGCAAAAACTTCTACTGGAAATATAGCCGGATATGTATTTTCCTGTACAGGTTATATTACTTTAACCATGGAATTAAAAGCAGACGGTCCCGGTGGAAACGGATATGATAATGGCCCTACCAAACTTATTCTCCAAAAACAGTAAAAAATATTTAAATATTTGTTTTTTTCTCTCGTGTTTTAATTTTCTATTCAATTCCGGGCGGTATTCTTACCGCCTGTTTTTTGTGGGCACATCAACATAAACACTTTTTATTAAACCATTCTTACTTTTTATCAGCCGTTCTTAATTTTTAAGCTTCACAATTTTATTTTTTTTAAAGATTTTTCTGTAGTTTGCTTCACTGGCAAGTATTTACGTTTAACTAAAACAACATTTATGAGAAAAAAGCTGTTGCTCATTATGAGTGCTGTATTGTTGCTTATGCTGCACGTACAGGCCCAAACCACCGTAACCGTAATCGGTACTATTACCGACCAACAAGATGGGAAACCACTTTCGGGTGTTACTATTAAAGCAAAAGGTACCAATGAGGCTACCACCACCAATGCAGAAGGAAATTTCAAAATTGTAGTACCCCAATCGGTTACTACCTTAGAAATTAGTTATGTAGGCTATCGCGATATGGCTGTTCGTTTAACCGGTCAACCACTTACCATTAAAATGGCGGAGGCAGATAAAAGCCTCAACGAAATAGTGGTGGTTGGATATGGTACCAAAATTAAAAAAGATGTATTAGGGGCTGTTTCAACAGTAACAGCTAAAGAAATAGCCAATACTCCCGCTACCAGTTTTGAAAGTGCCATGCAGGGCAGGGCTGCCGGCGTATTGGTATCACAACAAAACGGCAAATTAGGACAGGCCATTAATATTAAAATCAGAGGTGCATCTTCTGTGTCAGCAGGTAATGAGCCGCTGTATGTGGTAGATGGCATTCCGATTACTACCGATAACCTTTCCAGTACTACCGCTGCTACCAATGCATTGGCAGATTTAAATATGAATGATATTGAATCCATTCAAATTTTAAAAGATGCTTCTTCTACAGCTATTTATGGTGCCAGTGCTTCTAATGGTGTTGTGCTAATTACCACTAAAAAAGGGAAAGCCGGTACCTCCCGAATTGATTTTAATTATTATACCGGAACCCAAAAGCCAACAGGTAAACGCGAATTTCTTAATTCAAAACAATATGTAGATTATTTTACCCAGGCAGCATTAGGTGCCGCTAATCAGGATTATCTGGCCGGTTATTATTCTACACTTCAGGCGGCTCAACAGGATTATTTAAATTTTGTCAATAGCCGGTTTACCCGCTACTCTGCCGGTAATAATGACTGGCAAACTGCTAAAGTAAATACCAACTGGCAGGATCAGGCTTTTCAAAATGCGCCCATTTCTGAATATGACCTGAATATTTCCGGTGGCGATGCAAAAACAAAATTTTATGTATCAGGTCAGTATTTGGACCAAACCGGTATATTGGTGCGCAACAGTTATAAAAGATATTCCGGCAGGGCCAATTTGGAACATAAAGTAAAAGACTGGTTAACTGCAGGTGTAAATTTGGCTTTTGCCCGTTCTATGAACAGCAGGGTATCGAATGATAATGCTTTTTCTACCCCTTTACAGATTGTAGCTTTATCACCCATTACACCATTAATTGACCCCCGTACCGGTTTAATTAGTGGTGCTTTAGACCCCAATAGCGGAGCCCCCAATACCAATTATCCGGTATATTACAACCCATTGTTAAGTGTTATTGATGGTTTTTATAATACTTTGGTAAACCGAACTGTTGGTACTTTTTATGCTACTGCCAATTTAACAAAGAACTTAAGTTTTCATACCGACTTTGGTATTGACCAATTGAATCAGTTTGAAGAAAGTTATTATGGAAGATTAACTGCCCGAAATAATGGCGTACCCAATGGCAGTGGTTTTTATGGTACTACACAGGTGTTGAATTTAACCACCAACAACTATTTTAATTATAAAGCTAATTTTAAACAGAAGCATGATGTTGATGTAATTTTGGGTACCAGCTACACCGACCGCTCCTTCGATTTCAGCAGCGCTAATGGTGAACAGTTTCCCAGTGATGCCTACAAAAAATTAATCAATGCCGCATCTAAAACCGACGCCAGTTCTTCCTCCACTTCTAGTACCCTGGTTTCTTATTTCTCAAGGATAAACTATAAATTCAATAATAAATATCTGTTATCTGTTACAGGCCGTTATGATGGTTCGTCTCGTTTTGGTGCCAATAACCGGTATGGTTTATTCTTAGGCGCATCTGCAGGATGGGTATTAACGGAAGAAGATTTCTTAAAAGATGTAAGCTGGTTGAGCTTTTTGAAAATTAAAGCCGGTTATGCCGGTAATGGTAACGATCGTATTCCCGATTTTGCTGCAAGAGGTTTGTATTCAGGAAATGCACCTTATGGTGGCCAGCCGGGGCAACATCCTACGCAAATTGCCAATCCCGATCTAAAATGGGAAACTACCTATGGCACTGATATTGGCATTGAAGCCAGTTTGTTCAATAACCGTGTAAGCGTTGAAATTGATTATTACAACCGCGATACCCGCGATTTATTATTGAATCAGGAAATACCCGGCACCAGTGGTTTTGCTACGCAATTAAAAAATATTGGCCGACTGAAAAATAACGGTATAGAATTTACCATTAATACTACCAATATTTCCAATAAAAATTTCAGATGGACAAGCTCTCTGAATTTTGGTGCTAACAAAAACAAAGTAATTAATCTTGGGGGCCAGTTATTGGGTACAGATGTAAATAAAGCAATGGAGGGCCAACCACTGGGCGTATTTGTAGCCAGAGAATTTGCTGGTGCAGATCCTGCTAACGGTGATGCATTATACATTAAAAATACTTTGAAGGCTGATGGCACCAGAGACAGGAGCACTACCAATGATTATAATGCTGCCCAGGATGTAGTGATAGGCAGCCCAATTCCTAAATTCATTTATGGCTTTGGCAACACTTTTACCTTTAAAGGTGTTGATTTAGATATTTTATTGCAAGGAGTGTACGGCAATAATATTTATAATGGTGGCGGGCAATACATGTCAGCCAGTGGTAGTAATGGCTTTGATAACCAAACAATTGACCAATTAGCTGCCTGGAAAAAACCCGGTGATAAAACGATGGTGCCGGAGGCCAGATTATTTTACGCCAATGGTACCAATCCTTCCAGCCGCTATATTTCAGATGGTTCCTATTTAAGAGTGAAAGCGGTGACTTTAGGTTATAATTTACCTGCTAACCTGATTAGAAAAATTAAATTGGAAAGTCTAAGGGTATACCTCCGTGCGCAAAACTTATTTACCATTACCAAATACAAAGGTTGGGATCCGGAAGTTACTGCCGACTTTTTGGCAAGTAACATTACCCAGGGTGTAGATTTTTACTCTGCTCCACAATTAAAAACCATTGTTTTTGGTGTAAATATTGGGTTGTAATATAATGTAAATTTATTTTTAATACGAAATAATTTTTTATGAAACAATATATGTATAAAAGCTTGTTGCTGCTGTTGGTTGTTTATGGAACAGCCTGCAATAAAATGTTGAATACGCAGCCTACACAAAGTATTGATCAAACCGCTGCATTAAATACCAGCAGCGATGTGTTGGTAGCTTTAACAGGCGCTTATGCCGATATGGGCGTGGAGAATGCTTATGGAGGATTAACTTTTGTTGCCCCCGATTTATTAGGCAATTTTGCTGAATTAAACTGGAGTGGAACCTATCAGGGAATGACTCAAATTTATAATAAAACCATTCCTATTGATAATAATTTTACGACTCAAAATTGGTTAACCAGCTATAAAGCTATAAACGATGTAAACAATGTATTGAGTGCATTGAACGTGGTTACAGCCGATAAAAAAGCATCGGTGGAAGGACAGGCTAAATTTATTCGTGGCGCAATGTATTTTGATTTGGTACGCTTGTTTGCCAAAGCATGGAATGATGGTGACCCAACTGTTAATGACGGTGTGCCGCTTGTGTTAACTCCTACCGAAGGAATTACTGATGCGAATAAGGTAAAAAGAAATAAAGTATCTGAAGTATATGCGCAGGTAATTAGTGATTTAACTACTGCAGAATCATTATTGCCGGCTACCAATGGTTTTTATGCCAATAAAGCTGCCGCCAGTGCCATGCTGGCCAGAGTATATTTACAAAAGGGCGATTATGCCAACGCTGCAGCTGCCGCCAACAGAGCCATTACTACGGCCACTGCCAATGGCTTTGCATTAACACCTACTTATGCTGCTGCTTTTCCTGCACCCTACCCTCCGGCCGGTGTAGCCAATACTACTGAAGATTTGTTTGCCATGCAGGTAACTCCCACATCGGGTTATAATACCTTTAATGAGTACTATTCACCATTAAGCAGGGGTGATATTCAAATTAATCAGGCGCATTTAAATTTATATGAACCGGGCGATGCCCGTTTGGGTTTGTTCTATAATTCAGGCGGTTCTATTTATACTGCTAAATTCGATAATTTATATGGCAATGTGCACATTATTCGGTTGGCAGAAATGTATTTAACAAGAGCTGAAGCCAATTTTAGAATGGGAACACAAGTAGGTGATGCACCCGTTAATGACATTAATAAAATAAGACAAAGGGTAAATCTTTTGCCATACACAGCCGTTACTTTAACACTTGCCGCCATTTTAAAAGAAAGAAAATTAGAATTGGCTTTTGAAGGGTTTACATTACATGACATTAAAAGAACGCAGGGTACAGTAGGGCCGTTAAATTTCGATTCACCTAAATTAGTGTTTCCAATACCCAAAAGGGAAATTATTGTGAATCCGAATTTAACACAAAATGCAGGATACTAACGGAGTATCATTGACTTCCTTAACATAAAAAATGCCGCCTCTTTGCAGGGCGGCTTTTTGTTTTCATAGGTTCTTGATATTTTTTATTTAGTCATCATCTCCTTCATCTCTATGACCCCAACCATGGTTATGACCTTCATGTTCATTCCTTTCTCTATTATAATATACTACTCTCCCCCTGTTATAATAATCATCCCTACCCCAGTTATCATAATAATCATATCTACGTCGTGTAGGTACTACAATAACAGCTCTGGGTGCGCAAACTGGATAAGGATCATCATAAACAACAACTGGCCGTGGAGCCGGATAATAAACCGGTGCGCCAATTCCAAGGTTTACATTCACTCTAACTTGTGCTTGTGTATGTTTGGTTAAGCCTAACGCTACAAATAATCCGGCTGCGATGATTAGCTTTTTCATAAAAAATGGTTTAATGGTTTAAAAATCCGGGATAGGGAAAACTCCTGAAAGGGCAACTTATCCAAACCCGTTCTAATTGATATAATGCCAATTGCGTGCCAGAATTTATTTTTTAGTGAAGAATTATTTCCGGCTTCTATTTTACAGGAAGTAATTGGGATGCCTGAAAAGCAGTATTTACAATATTTTCAGGCATAATTGGAAAATATTTTTGAAGATGATTTTATCCATTTGATGCGCAGCTATTAACAAATCATTTATTAAATTGACGTAACCGGACGATCAGGTTTTGCGTAATGAAAGCGTTGTGTAATATTTCCGCAGCAATGGGTGTCTGAACCCAAACAAGCCAATGAACCTGTTTTGTCAATAGCTATCAATCCATCCGCTTCCGGTAAAATATCTTTTAAAAAAATATCGGTTATTTCTCCTATTACCAAAAATGTATGGTTATGTGTAATGGGTATTATCTCTACCAACTGTAAAGCGTATTGAATGTTGCTTTCTGCTACAAATGGTGCTTCAATACCTTCTATCCATTGCATAGTTAGGCCGGTAGCTGTAAATTCATTTACAGCTGCATCATATTTGGCACTGGTTTGATGTGCCTGTGCCACAAATGCTGCCTGGATATGGTTAATGGTATACACTTTCGTGGCTTGTATATTGGCCAGGGTATGTGGCGCGGCACTTATTGGCCGATTGATGTAGCCAATTAATGCAGGATTGGAGCCCAAATGAACAATACTACTAAAAATAGCCAGATTGGGAATGCCATCCGGACTGGTTGTTCCAATTAAAGAGGCCGGTTTAAAACCGGTAATACTCTGAATGAGGTTGGCACGGTAAAATCTTTCCCAACCAGCAATGATTTGTTGATTAAAATGCTGCATATGGTTATAGTAACATATAACCCATAAAATTGTTGTTAATTGGGATTGGTTGATGCAACCTCATAAGTGTGCATAGGTTTAAAACTTAGCCGATCACCTTCTCCTTTTTGGAGCTGGTATTGAATAAACCTTTTTTTACCGGTATAGGAGGCAGTTGAATCATTGGAAGAATACAATGGGAAGTTTCGCATCAACAATCCTTCCATTAATTGAAAATGATCCTGACCTTTATAGCCATCTCTTAGTTTCGGGTCATTTAAAATGTCGGGAAAGCTAACAACGGATACGGATTTGTTTTCATTCGATACCAATGCAATAACGTTACCATACATTTCATTCGGGCCGTTATAAACATTCATCATTAAATCGGGGAATCCGTCATTATTAAAATCATCAATGGCTGCCTGCTTAATCACTCCCTTTACAAAAAACTCAGGGTCTCGGGCATTGGTGAAACCTACTAATTTGATGCTGGCTAAATTATTATCCGGATTTTTGTTATTGCACCGAACTCTGTAACCAATTTTACCAATTAAAACCGTGGTATCAATTTTTGAGGTTTGTGCCAAAATACATACAGGAAAAAAAACTACCATTAATGCTATGCATCTTTTATTCATGCTTTCTGATTTAAATTGTATTAAACATTCCACTTCCATTTCTTCAAAAATGTCAGGAACAGTAAAGATGAATTTTTTTGTTTTGTTGAACGATTAAAATCAGTACAAATTACATATTTCTTCTGTATTGGCCACCCGCCTGATACAGTGCATGTGTTATCTGGCCTAAACTACAATATGGAACTACTTCCATAATAGCCGTAAACAAATTTCCATTTTGTTTGGCAGTTTGCTGCAAATAAGCCAGTTTTTCATTGGCTACTCCGGCATTTCTCTGGTGAAAAGCCTGCAAATTTTGAATTTGTTGTTCCTTCTCTTCTGTTGTTGAACGAATCACTTCACCGGGAATTACAGTTGGACTGCCTTTTTTATTCAGGAATGTATTTACGCCTATAATTGGTAAGTTTCCATTGTGTTTTAAGGTTTCATAATGCAAACTTTCTTCCTGAATTTTATTGCGCTGGTACATTCTTTCCATTGCACCCAAAACGCCACCCCGTTCATTAATTCGGTCAAATTCTGCCAATACGGCTTCTTCCACTATATTGGTTAATGTTTCTATTGCAAAACTACCTTGTATAAAATTTTCAATTTGCGCTGTTCCCAATTCGCGGTTAATAATGAGTTGAATAGCCATGGCTCTGCGTACACTTTCTTCCGTAGGTGTAGTAATGGCTTCATCATAGGCGTTGGTATGCAGCGAATTACAATTGTCGTAAAGAGCATACAATGCCTGTAAGGTGGTTCTGATATCATTAAAATCAATTTCTTGTGCGTGTAAACTTCTTCCCGATGTTTGAATATGGTATTTCAGTTTTTGGGAACGTTCGTTGGCATTGTATTTAAATTTCATGGCTTTGGCCCAAATTCTGCGGGCTACCCTGCCAATAACACTGTATTCGGGGTCCATTCCATTGCTGAAAAAGAATGACAGATTGGGAGCAAAATCATCAATATGCATGCCTCTGCTTAAATAGTATTCTACATAGGTAAATCCATTGGCAAGGGTAAATGCCAATTGAGTAATGGGATTGGCGCCGGCTTCTGCAATATGATAACCACTAATGCTTACACTGTAAAAATTACGTACCTTATTTTCAATAAAATATTCCTGCACATCGCCCATTAGTTTTAGTGCAAATTCAGTTGAAAAGATGCAGGTGTTTTGTGCCTGATCTTCTTTCAAAATATCTGCTTGTACAGTACCCCTTACCTGTGCTAATGCGTTGGCTTTTATTGAAGTATAAATTTCATGTGGTAATACTTCACTACCCTGTAAACCAAGTAACCGCAAGCCGAGTCCGTTATGTCCTTCGGGTAAACGTTCCGGTGCCATGGGATTATAGTAAACCGGGCGCTGCAATTTATTATATTTTTTTGTGGCATATGCTTCTACTTCAGGCCATAAACCATGTTGTTCAATATATTTTTCGCATTGCTGATCAATCGCAGCGCACATAAAAAAAGCCAGTAAAATGGGTGCAGGACCATTAATCGTCATGCTTACAGAAGTTTTTGGATCACATAAATCAAAACCACTGTATAATTTTTTAGCATCATCAACAGTGGCAATATTAACTCCGCTATTGCCAATTTTACCATATATATCCGGTCTTATGGCAGGGTCTTCGCCGTATAAGGTAACACTATCAAATGCGGTTGATAAACGGATAGCGGGTTGCCCTAACGATACATAATGAAATCTTTTATTGGTTCGTTCCGGTCCGCCTTCACCGGCAAACATTCTGGTTGGGTCTTCCCCTGTTCTTTTCAATTCAAATACACCTGCAGTATAAGGAAATCGCCCCGGCAAATTTTCTTGTAATTGCCAATGCAACACATCACCCCAGTCTTTGTATTGTGGCAATATAATTTTATGTATTGCAGTTCCGCTTAATGAGGTAACGGTTAGGGGCTGCTGTATTTTTTTTCCCCGAACTTCATAACTTAAAAATTCTGACTGGTATTGTTTTTTGATTGAAGGCCATTCATCAATGCGTTGTTTACAGTCAGGGTCTAATTGTTGTAAAGTTTGGGTTACAGCATTTTGCAGGTCTGTATTTTCTTTCAACCATTTGTTTTCTAAAACACCCTGTAGCTGATATAGTTTTGATGCAATATTGGATTGTTGTATGACCCATGCATCATATTCTCTGATGCGTTCAACAATTTCTGACAGGTAGCGTATTTTTTTGGGTGGAATAATAGAGGGTTTATTGCTATACAAATGCAGCTCTGTGGCCGGTAGATGTTCAATGGGCCAATGTATATTTAATTTTTCTGCTGTTTTTTGCATCAGTAAATTAAAAAGTGTGTTCATGCCCGGATCGTTAAACTGCGCAGCAATGGTGCCTACAATGGGTAATTCAGCTACACTTGCCTGAAACAATTGGTGGTTGCGTTTGTATTGTTTTTGTACATCGTGCAGCGCATCTAATGCGCCTGCTTTATCAAATTTGTTGATACAGATCAGATCCGCAAAGTCCAGCATGTTTATTTTCTCTAATTGAGAGGCTGCTCCATATTCGGGCGTCATTACATATAAACTGACATCACTGCAATGTAAAATAGAAGCATCGCTTTGACCAACACCTGCGCTTTCCACAATAATACAATCAAAGCCGGCAGCTTTGCAAATGTTAATGGCATCCTGTGCATGTGCACTGATGGCTGCATTGTCTTCTCTGGTTGCTAAACTGCGCATATAGGTTCTTGCCCCAGCTATGGCATTCATTCTGATACGATCGCCCAATAATGCACCACCGGTTTTTTTCTTGGATGGATCAATACTGATTACTGCGATGGTTTTTTGTGGATATTGGAGCAGGTAACGCCTAACCAGCTCATCGGTTACTGAACTTTTGCCTGCACCGCCTGTGCCTGTTATTCCAATAACTGGAATGAAGGCAGGAGCAGTATTGGTTTGTTGTAAATAATCTCTAATTGCTGTGTATGGTTGCTTGTTTTCTGCCATTGTTATGGCTCGTGCTATGGCTATAACATCTTTTTGCTCTCCCAGTGCAAAATGGAGCGGTTTCTTATCAATTTGTTTTAATTGGGGAGATATAACGGTACTGCACTGTTGCAGCACATCTTCAATCATGCCATCCAAACCCATGTGCCTGCCATCATCAGGTGAGTATATTCTGGTGATTCCATATTGATGTAAAATTTCAATTTCCTCCGGCAATATGGTACCGCCGCCACCGCCGAATATTTTAATATGTCCGCAACCATTTTCATCCAATAAATCTTTCATGTACTTAAAAAACTCAACATGCCCACCCTGGTAGGATGTGATGGCGATTCCCTGAACATCTTCCTCAATAGCCGCTTCTACAATTTCCTGAACACTGCGGTTGTGGCCGAGGTGAATAATTTCGGCACCTTTACTTTGTAAAATGCGTCGCATAATATTAATCGCTGCATCGTGTCCGTCAAATAAACTGGCAGCAGTAATCAATCTAATCTTTGAATGGTTCTTTTGTTCCATAGCACATGCATTCTAGTGACCAACAAAATTAGGGTATTGATGTTAACGGTTGTTAGTTTTGTGGATACACAGATTTTATTTTTACATTGTGCCTCAAAAATTAAGGTATGCGATTCAGCAGCTCAGTCATTACAAAAACGCCATTTGAAGTAATACAGTTAAAAGATGAATTAAATGGAACGGTGGTTGAAATTTATAGCATGGGTGCATTAATGAACGGATTCTATGTTTTTGCAAACGGGCATTTACACAATGTGATAGATGGATTTGCTACACCCGAAGCTGCTCTAAAAGAAATAACCTATGGCTTTAAGAGCGCAAAACTGGCGCCCTTTGTATGCCGAATGGCAAACGGACAATTTACAATAGATGGTCATCAATATACCATCGGAAAATTTTATTTAGGCGATCATGCCATTCATGGTTTAGTGTACGATGCTTTATTTGATGTGATGAACATACATGCCGATGAACATGCCTGCTCCGTTGGGCTGCGCTACAGCTATACCGGTTCCGACAAAGGTTATCCCTTCCCATTTGAATTATTGGTGAATTGGAAATTAGAAACCAACAATAAAGTTACCGTAACAACCACAGTACTGCATCACCATGCATCTGCTATTCCTTATAGTGATGGCTGGCATCCTTATTTTACTTTGGGTACCAGTGTAGATGATTGTACACTTCAATTTACCGGTAACCAGCAGGTTGAATTTGATGAACGCTTGTTGCCTACCGGCGTAACCATTGATGACCATCGGTTTGTTAAGGGAACGAATTTGAAAGACATTGATTTAGACAATTGCTTTCTGCTCAATGCATCTGAACCTCCACGTTGCCTGCTCAAAAATAATTTAATGGAACTGTGTATTCAACCCGATACAGCATATCCTTATTTGCAGGTATATATTCCACCACATAGAAACAGCATTGCCATTGAAAATTTAAGCAGTACTCCCGATGCGTTTAATAATGAGATGGGGCTATTGTGGTTAAAACCCAATCAACATCACATTTTTAGTACTTCATATACAGTAAAATCGCTTGAATAATGGATAAAGATCAGGAACGAATTGTCAGCATCTTTAAAAATACATTTAAAGATACACCTGCTTTGTTTTTTTCTCCCGGCAGAATGAATTTAATAGGAGAACATATTGATTATAATGATGGATTTGTTTTGCCGGCTGCAATTGATAAAGGTATCTGGATAGCTATTTCAAAAAACAATACCCACACCATTCGTTGTATTGCGGCCGATATTCAGGAAGAACTTTTTGTAACTACAGATGCAATTCAAAAGCAGGACGGATGGAAAAATTACATACTGGGTGTATTGCATGTATTGCAACAGGAAAATTTTTCAGTTGAGGGATTTGATTGTGTGTTTGGCGGTAATTTGCCGCCGGGTGCAGGCCTTTCTTCTTCGGCTGCCATAGAAGCGGGATTGTTATTTGCATTGAATGAATTGTGCAACTACCGGCTTTCTACCCTGCAGTTGGCTTTGCTGGCACAAAAAGCAGAACATAGTTATCCGGGTGTGCGATGTGGTATCATGGATATGTTTGCGAATTTGTTTGGAAAAGAAGCCAATGCCATATTATTGGATTGTGTTTCCCTTCAATATAAATGGGTGCCTTTTGTTTTGAAAGAATATACTATTGTATTAATTAATTCAAATATACATCATAGTCTTGCTTCCGGCGAATACAACAAGCGAAGAGAGGAGTGTAAAGAGGGATTAAGCATATTGTCTTCTTTGCATAAAGACTATCATTCTTTCCGAAATATTTTACCTGAAATGGTTGAAGCCAACAAATCTGTTTTACCTGAAGTAATTTTTAAACGTTGTTTATTTGTTACACAGGAAATACAAAGGGTACTGCAGGCAGTAGAAAAATTGGAACAACAAAATTTAAAAGCTTTTGGGCAATTATTGTATCAAACCCATGAAGGGTTATGCCATTTATATGAAGTTAGCTGTGCTGAAACCGATTTTTTAGTTGCGGCTACTCGGAATTATCCGGAAGTGATTGGCGCCCGGTTAATGGGTGGCGGATTTGGAGGTTCTGTTCTTTGTATGATGCAGGACGGAGCGGCAGAAGCAATAACCCGGGCAATTTTAGCCGCCTATCAACAGCAATTTAACATCAAAGCAGAGGCCTATTTTGTAAAACCGGCTCCGGGTACGTACCAACAGGTTACAGATGCTGCAATGCAATCATGCTGATTTCAACATGTACATTTTTAGGTAATCCTTTTACAGCAATCGTTTCTCTGGCCGGGTAATCACCGGAAAAATAGCTGCCATATACTTCATTTACGGCCGCAAACAATGCCATATCGCTTAAAAAAATGGTTGTTTTAACAACATGTTCAAAGCTTATTTTGCTGGCTTCTAAAATGGCTTTTATGTTTTGCATCACCTGATGGGTTTCTGCAACAATATCATCTGTAACTAAATTGCCGGTTTGGGGGTTAATTGCAATCTGTCCGCTTAAATAAATGGTTTCTCCGGCTTTAATGGCCTGGTTATAGGGTCCAATGGGTGCCGGTGCTTTATCTGTTTTGATAATTTGCTTCATTGTAAAACTTATTTTACTTTGGCAAGTAACTGTATTTTCTGTTATCAACCAACCTATTTTTGTATTTTAAATAATGGATAATGCATATACTGGTTAAAGCCAATCAGGCGCAACGGGCCGCTTTATTACAGAAAAAAATACCGGCAGGGGTACAAGTTTACTGGTTTGAAGAGAACAACCATCCAATAGCAGATGCTTATTTTGATTTTTTATATGAAACAGAAGGCCCTGCATTTCAGCATATTACCGATAAACCTGTTTTTGTAAATGCAGTTATTCCACTATGGAAAACAATGCCTGTAAACTTTATTCGTTTCAATGCCTGGCCTTTTTTTTGGGAGAGGTCTATTATTGAATTGGTCAATCAGGAAAGCTCCGTTCAACAAACAGCAGAAAAAACGATGCAGCAACTTAATTTTTCATTTATCTGGTGTCCGGATATGCCCGGTATGATTGCTGCCAGAATCATTGCTGCCATTATTAATGAAGCGTATTTTTGTTTGGGAGATGGCGTTAGTACAAAAGATGAAATTGATACAGCCATGCGTTTGGGCACCAATTATATTTTGGGGCCGTTTGAATGGGCTGAAAAAATAGGTGTAAGCAATATTGTGCGCTTATTAGAGGCAATGCAACAACAATCTTCTCAATACCAGGTTGCCCCACTTTTATTGGAATCAATTCATACAACATATTAAAATATACAGTATTGGCAATTATTTTAAATATTGATACCGCTACAGAAACAGCCTCAGTATGTATATGTTATAACACTGAAGTCCTTTCTATCGCATACAGTAATGAACAAAAAAACCATGCAGCATTTGTACAGCCTGCCATTCAACAAATATTGCAAAAAACAAATACCCATATTGCTGCTATTGATGCAGTTGCCGTAACAGGTGGTCCGGGTAGTTATACAGGCTTACGCGTTGGTTTAGCCACAGCTAAAGGAATTTGTTATGCATTACAAAAACCACTTATTATTGAAAATACACTCAGGGTAATGGCTCAGGCGGCTTTGGCAACACTATCGCATTACATACTACAAAATACAAATACCCAGTGGCTGTTATGTCCGATGATAGATGCCCGTAGAATGGAAGTGTTTACTGCGGTTTATCAACCGAATTTAATGTCGGTATCTGAACCTGCAGCACGTATTTTAGAAGAGCACTGCTATAATAACTTGTTAAAAGACCACCATATATTATTTTTTGGCAGTGGCAGCATAAAATGGAAAAAATTAATACAACACCCCAATGCACAGTTTGCCGAAATTAGTCAAAATGCAGGCCATCTCGGTGTTTTAGCCTATCAGGCATGGCGAAATAAACAATGGGTTAACCTGGCTTATGCCACTCCTTTTTACCTGAAAGAATTTTATCATCCAAAAAAAAATTACAAATAATCCTTTTTTGGTATACACCGTATTTAAAAAGTATTTAACTTTAGCCTTATATTGTAATTTTTTAATCCCCAATCACTAAACATGAGTAGTTCACAAAACACACTAACCTTAAGCAATGGCAGGCCCAGTGCAAAGGTTGACTTGATCCAGTCAAAGAAGGCGGCTCTAATTTTAAGAGCGCTGAACCACAAACTTCGCCAGCAAATGCTGAAGTTGTTGGATGAAAACAAAAAAATGACTGTTACTGAGTTGTACGTAAAATTGCGTTTAGAGCAATCTGTTGCCTCTCAGCATCTGGCCATTTTGCGTCGTGCAGAATTAGTAAACACACAACGCAATGGTAAATTCATTTTTTATGCACCCAACTATGCCCGCATTAACGAGGTGATGAAATTTGTTACCGAATTAGTAGGATAAATTTTTTGATTTATCCCATACCCAATTCCACCGGTTTTCATTAATCGGTGGATTTTTTTTGTATTACACACTCGTTGCTTACGGAATAGTTTTATTGATTTTCAATACAAGTATTTCAAATTTTCAATAGTGTTAGTTTCATTGTAAACAAGGACTTACCTTTGTACACTTTTAATCAATTATTGTCCGACAAAACTTAACTAAAAAATCGCTGTAATCCTTTGTTGTATAGGATTACAGGCTAAAAAATGGTTGTTTCAAAATTGGATGGAGTCTCCCATCTTTTGAAATCGGCTGAAATATGGTTCTGTAAAGGGTTTGAACCATTATTTTACAATTTTAGTCGGCCAACAATGACTTTTAATAATAAGATTCATATGAACAAAATGCCCGAAAAGCCACTTGCTTTAACTGTAGCAGAAGTAAAACAATGGCTGATTCAAAATGATGAAATTCGTGTGTTAGATATTCGGCCGGCCCAAAGTTTTGAAGCAGGTTTTATTACCAGTGCCATTACAATTTGTTCGGAAGATAATCTCTCCGAATGTTTAACCGCATTACAGTTGCAAATTAAACCCATTATTTTGGTTACCGATACAGCCACTGAAGAACGCATTCAATTAATGCAGCAACAAGGTTATCAGCAAATTATTGGATATTTAAAAGATGGCATGAATGCCTGGAATACACTGAATGAGCCCATCGACCTGATGATAGCAGTAGAAGCAGATGAATTGGCTATGGATATAAAATTTGATGAGCAATTAATTTTAATAGATACACGTTCTGATGAGGAATTTGAAGCGGAACATTTGAACAATGCTGTCAATATTCCTTTCACCGAACTAAAAGATCCTGCCAGTATGGCTAATTTTGAAGATTTTCAAAATATTTATATTTATGGCGAAAATGGTTACAGGGGTATCACAGCTTGTTCATTAATTAAAAAAGAAGGCATCCATAATTTGCGGCATTTGCAGGGAGGTTGGCCCGAAATTAAGGCAATGGGTGCTGTATTTGAATTGATAAAGCCTTCCAAAAAGGCGAATCATGATCCAAAGGAAAATTAAAGCAGAGGAGCAATAACTTATTTTAGTAAATGTGCATGCTTCTCCTGCTGAAAAGTCCATTTCCAGCGCCGATGGCTCCACAAATAATTAGCCGGCCTTTTTCGCACTTCATCTTCTATAAAGGCAATCATTGCTTTCGTAATGGCTGCTTCCGGTAAATTTTTTGGGGTAGTAGTAAATACGGTGGCTTCTGATTGATAGTAGCCTCTTTTTACCCGGTAAAAATTGCAGAAAACAACAGCAGTATCATTGTAACGGGCACTTAGTTCAGGGCCTTTTACAAAAGGGGCAGGTTTCCCAAAAAAATTAAACCAATAAGTATTATCCGGCTTGCCTGGATTTTGATCACCTACCAAAATTAATGCATATTGTTGTTTTGATTCTTGTGCAAATTCTTTCTTGAAATTAGATGCAGATACCAATTTTGTTCCAAACCTGCTGCGAATGTGCATGAACAGTCGGTTAAAAATTTTATTTTCAATAGGCTTGTATACCACAATAAAGTTGTATAATAAATGTTGTGCATAGGCTACATTTGCCAGTTCCCAGTTAAAGAAATGACCCAGCAAAATTTGTACATTTTTGCCAGTGGCATATAATTCGTTAATAGTATGGTAGTCTGCCTTTACTCTTTTATCCAATTCTTTCCCTGAAATAGAAACTAATTTAATTACTTCGGCAAATGTATCGGTGAATTGCCGGTAAAATTCTTTTGCAATTTTTCTTCGCTCCGCTTCCGATTTTTCAGGGAAGGCTGTCATCAAATTTTCATCCACTACTTTTCTCCGGTAACCAATGACATAATAAATAATTACATAAAAAAAATCACTTATCCAATAAATTGCACGCCATGGTAGCAAGGAGAGCAAATAAAATAATGCGTAAACAATGTAATACATATTTTTTCTGTAATGAATGGTGAAAGGGGCGAGATTTTATTGAATTAGAATAGTGAATAATGTTTATAGTACAATGTTTTGCAGTAAAGCACTCTTTTCCGGATGGTCAGTATTGAAATGAAGCCCCCGACTTTCTTTACGAAACATGGCGCCTTTTACAACAAGATATCCAACGGTAATTACATTTCTTAATTCACATAGTTGTGGTGATACTTTGGCGGTTCTATACAATTGTTCAGTTTCCTCATATAACAAGTCCAATCGTTTCATGGCTCTTTGCAAGCGAATATCTGTTCTTACAATACCCACATAATCACTCATCAGTTGTTCCAGCTCTTTTCTGCTTTGGGTAATTAAAATCATTTCTTTAGGATGGGTTGTTCCTAATGCATTCCAGTCGGGAATATTTTCCTGAAATGCTATATGAACAATTTGTTCAACACTGGCTAAATAACTTCTGTGGGCAAATACCATGGCTTCTAATAAACTGTTGCTGGCTAAACGGTTGGCGCCATGCAAACCAGTACTGGCACATTCACCACAAGCAAACAAGTGTTGAATGGATGACTCGCCCCATTCATTGGTTTTAATACCTCCACAACTGTAATGTGCGGCCGGAGCAACGGGTATCATTTGACGTGATACATCAATACCAATACTCAAGCATTTTTCATAGATGTTTGGAAAGTGATGTTTAAATTTCCCCATATCCATGTGGCGGCAATCTAAATAAACATGCTCTGTACCGTCCTTTTTCATTTCATTATCAATAGCTCTGGCTACTATATCTCTCGGTGCCAGATCTTTTCGTTCATCATATTTTTCCATAAATGCTTCGCCCTGCTTATTTCTTAAAATTCCTCCATCACCCCGAACAGCTTCGGTAATTAAAAAAGATGGAGAAACGCCGGGCTGGTACAATGCCGTAGGATGAAACTGAATAAATTCCATATTTTCAATGCGGCCTTTGGCGCGGTATACCATTGCCACTCCGTCACCGGTTGCAATGGTAGGGTTGGTGGTAGTTCTGTAAACCTGTCCGCAGCCACCGGTAGCCAGTACGGTAATTTTTGCCAGTACTTTTTCTATTTCATTGGTTAATGTATTTAGAACATATACGCCATAGCATTGAATATCCTGTGTTGATTTGGTAACTAAATAACCCAAGTGGTGTTGTGTAATCAAATCTACCACAAACCAATGGTGTATTAATTGTATGTTTTTTGTGGCCTGCACCTCATTTAATAAAGCTCTTTCTAATTCCTGACCTGTAACATCTTTATGGTGTAAAATTCTGTAAGCACTATGTCCGCCTTCTCTTCCCAATGCATATTGGCCGGAAGCATCTTTATCGAACTCTGCACCATATCCAATCAATTCTTGAATTCGGTTCGGGCCTTCCTTTACAACTATTTCTACAATTGCTTTATTGCATAGTCCATCTCCGGCAACCAAAGTATCTTCAATATGTTTTTCATAACTGTCGGTAGTATCATCCCAAACACCAGCAACGCCGCCCTGCGCATATTTGGTATTGGTTTCTTCTGCATTTGTTTTAGTAATAACGGTAATGGTTTTATCTGGAAAATGCTTAGCTACCTTCAACGCATAACTTAATCCGGCTATGCCGGAACCTATCACTAAGAAATCAGTACGCATATGGTTCATGTAATTATCAATAAAGGTATTAATACTAAAAATTATTCAATTTTAATGAACCGGTTCAATCCATACGTTGCTTTCTTTCAGCAAGTCAATGAGTTCATTTAAAGCAATACCACTGTCTATATTTCTTTTTACAATTTCTTTACCTCTGTATAAAGTAATTTTTCCCGGGCCACTTCCAACATAGCCAAAATCGGCATCGGCCATTTCGCCCGGCCCATTTACAATACAACCCATGATAGCTATTTTAACGCCTTTTAAATGGTGTGTTTTTGCCCTTATTTTAGCAGTGGTTTCCTGCAAATCAAACAAGGTTCTGCCGCAACTGGGGCAGGAGATGTATTCTGTTTTAGAAATACGGCAGCGGGTAGCCTGCAAAATTCCAAAAGCGGTATTGTTTAAAAATGCTTCTACTGTGCTGTTTTCCAAATAATTTCTACCGCTGGCTGCGGTGCTTTTTTGCGCCAGATTATTGTAGATTGCTGCATCAATTTCTAAAAATAAGCCATCGCCCATGCCATCTAATAACATGGATCCGGCAACGGTTGCAAAATGTACCAGATGTTCATCAACGGTATGCCATTTGCTTGTGATATTGAAAATTACCGGATTTTGAATATTTCTATTCATCAACTCTATTGCCATTTTTCTCATAGCCGGCATAGTATGGGTGTTTTTTGTTGTTAAACAAATCACCACGGTAGGATCATTGGCAAATTCTGTTAAATATGTATAATCATTCAGCGTGGTATCATCACTATAGCAATCTAATAAAACAAAATTAATAGCCGCATCTTTTTGAATGGCCTGTACATAACCTGAGCCGCTGAAAATAGGATGATATTTGCTTTTATCAGCAGCTAATGCCCAGCTGGCCGGAAAACAAATTACCTGTAAGGTTCCCGGTAATTCAAATGATAGTAATTGATGGCCGGTGAAAATATAATCTGCTGCTGCATCTCCAATATTCCATTTATCTGTTGTTGCATCATAAGCATAACCAATACTACGCAAATGCTGTGGCGTTATGTTATCTATCTTGCTGAAATCGGCTACAACAACAGGCACTTGTGTGCCTCCTGTATTCTGTACCATGAAAGAATCTCTTCTTTTATATTGAAATGGATTATAGGGTATGTTGTTTACAGCAGGAATTTTATTTTGATTGTTTGAGCTTTGTATATAGCGCTTTACCAAATCTTTACAAACAGGTATTTCAAATTCAGGATCTTCAGTTAAAGAAACCCTGATGGTATCGCCAATGCCGTCTTCTAATAATGTACCAATGCCTGCAGCACTTTTCATACGTCCGTCTTCACCATCGCCGGCTTCGGTAACCCCGAGGTGTAAAGGATAACATTCGTTAAATTCTGCCATCATTTGTTGTACCAACAGGCGGTATGCTTGTACCATTACCTGTGGGTTGCTCGATTTCATACTAAGTACAATGTTATGATAATCTAAGCTTCTGGCAATTCTTAAAAATTCCATTGCGCTTTCCACCATGCCATTGGGTGTATCGCCATAGCGGCTCATAATTCTGTCGCTCAATGAACCATGATTGGTGCCAATACGCATGGCAGTGCCATATTCCTTACAAATATTTACCAATGGGGTAAACCGTTCGCGGATTCGTTCTATTTCTTCGGCATATTCCGCATTGGTATATTCAATTTGTTCAAACTTCTTTTTATCAACATAATTACCGGGATTGATGCGTACTTTTTCTACTATTCTGGCTGCTATTTCAGCTGCATTGGGCGTAAAATGAATATCAGCCACCAACGGTGTGTTATATCCTCTTTTGCGTAATTCATTTTTGATGTTCAGCAAATTCTCTGCTTCATTTTTTGAAGGAGCTGTAATACGGATTAATTCTGCACCGGCTTCAATACAACGAATGGCTTGCTCAACTGTGGCAATTGTATCCATGGTATTGGTGGTGGTCATGGTTTGTATGCGAATAGGGTGCCCGTTACCCAACAGCAGGTTGCCAATTTTTACTTCTCGTGTTTTTAAGCGACAGTATTTTGTTAGGTTGTTACAATAAAGTTGCATAACTAATATTTTGAAGCGATTGTAATAAAAACAATTATTTGCGCTAAAAGTTGCTACCAGTCTTTTTCAGTATTAACCGGTTTTATTTTTTGTTTTTCGTATTGTTGTAATTCTTTTTCCTGCTGGCGTAACTGGTTCAATAAATTATCAGCCTGTTGTTTGTTTAATGGGTTTTTAGGCTGTTTTTGCTGATTGTTTTGCTGCTGTTCATTCTTTTTTTGTTCATTCAGCGCCTTTTGCAAATTATTTCGGGCTGAGTCGCTATTAGGGTTTAATAATAAGCTTTCTTTAAATGCTTGTATGGCATCACCTAACTGTTGTTGTTTAATAGCTGCTACGCCTGTATTATAATAAGCCTTTGCTTTTAAGGATGCATTGTTGCTGGTTAATGCCGCTTGCTGAAACTGTTTGGCCGCAGCATCATAATTTTTTTGTTGTTGTAAGGCGTTTGCTTTGTTAAATAGGGCAATACTGTTATTAGGATTGGTGGCTAATATTTTATCATAAAGCGACTGTGCTTCTGAATAGTTGCCGGATTGGTACAATTGATTGGCTTTATATAACAAAGCCTCTTCTGTTTTGTTTTGTGCTGTTGCCTGAAAAAAAAGGAGTAAGCAGGTAAATATGATATAAATTATTTTCATTTTTTGTTTAGATATTTGCCAATTGGTTTGCCTTTTTTGTTTCTTTCTGTTTCTTTTGTACGTTCAATAAAACTTTGTTGCGCTTCTTTTCTGAAATAAATATTTCCAGCAAAAGTAATATAAGTGCTACTGACAAGAATACAGGATAGTACAAAGTATATTGCATATACCCTCCATTGTTGTTCAACGGCTTGGTTTGCATATTGTTTAATTGCATGGCTATTGCATTGGCCACACTGCCGGTATTGTCTAAAAAATAATATTTACCTTCTGTTTGGTTGGCCAGTTCCTGCAATAGTGGGGCATCTAATTTTGAAATAACCGTTTTGCCATTGGCATCTTTTTTATAAGCGCCACTTTCCATAATCGGTGCACCTCCTTCCGTTCCCACGCCAACGGTATATAAAACGGTGCCATGCTCTGCCAATGTTGCGGCAGCATCTTTTGCACCTGCATCTAAATCCTCCCCATCGGTAACCAATACAACGGTTTTATATTTTTTTTCTTCATTATCCAGCGAGGCATCGGCTAATCGAAGTGCCGCACCAATATCGGTTCCCTGAACCGGTGCCAAATCGGGCGATGCGTTGTCAATGAACAATTTCGTGGCCACAGCATCGGGCGTAAGGGGCATTTGCAAATAAGCCTCTCCGGCAAACACTACCAAACCAATACGGTTGTGTTCTATTTCGGGCGTAAGCTGATTTAAAAATGATTTGGCCTTTTCTAAACGGCTGGGTGGCACATCCTGGCTCAGCATACTTTTGCTTATATCCAATACCAGCATCACATCTATACCATTACCCTTACCGTTTTTTTCTGATGTAGGTTTTCTGAGGTTTGCCCAGGAAAATATTAAACAGCCAATGGCTGTAAATACCAGTACAATTTTCAGTCCGTACCTTTTGGGCATATAATTATTGGTGAGTTGTTGCACCAATGTTGCATTGCCCAACATTTTTCTTATATGGCGCTTATGCCTTATAGCAGCAATATATGCTACCGCTAACGGAACAAGCACCCATAGTGCCCATAAATAATTCTGATTACCAAATTGTACCATGTGCTGCAAGCTACAGGTTCCTGTTAAAAAGGAAAAACTAAATTATTGGTTCACCAACACTATTTCTTCCCTTTAAAAAATCCCAATTGGGTTAATATATCATCTACTATTTGCGGGCCGGTGTTTTGTAAGGGTGTATTTGAACTTCCCTCTATATTCAACACAAAAAAATAAGGATGCTTATTTTCTTCCACCCAGCCCAATACCCAGCCAATGCTTTTTTGGTTTGGCATAATGCCTTCGCCATCAATGTAAGATAACTGATAATTGGCATTGCTTCCTTTCAGCATCAACTTTTTGATGAGAATTTGCCAGGTTTTATCAAAGGGCAATTGGCCAAAGTAAAGGCGTTTTACCAGGCCTAATTGTTCATCTGCGGTAATGGTAAGGGTATTATTTAACCAAAAACTATCTATACTGCTGCCTATTCGATGATTCCCATATTGCAGGCTATCTAACCAATACTGCATTTTTTCTTTCCCGGTTCTTCTTGCTATTTCCTGAAAATAGGGGGTGGCAGCTGCCTGAAATGCTTCATCAAAACGCAGGGTTTTATTCCAAGCAGCAGCGCTGTCGCCATTGGCATATTTTCGTGTTTGTCCATCCCAGGGTATAATCATTCTTTCATTGGCAATGGTGCCAATTTGTAAACCTATCAATGCATTTACAATATTAAATGTAGCGGCAGGCTGGTAGGCAGAATCTTTATACCGTTTTAAATGGTACATGGTAAAACTGCCCCTTCCATTGTCTAACAATGCAAAGCTGCCTTGTACACCATGCTGTGTAAAATAAGTTCCCAGCGAAGCATTTTCCTCAATATTATTAGAGCTGCAGGCCGATAAAAATAGTAGCGGTAATAGCACTGCAGCAAGTAGTTTAAGCTGCTTTAACCCATCTGTTTTTTTAAAAAATCTGAGAGAACTTTGCATAAATATTATTTTAACACATTCAATTTTTTGCCTACTTTAATAAAAGCCTGAATGGCATGATCTAAATGATGTTGTTCATGTGCAGCACTCAATTGCACCCTTATTCTGGCCTGCCCTTTGGGAACAACCGGGAAAAAAAAGCCAATTACATAAATGCCTTCCTGTAACAAGGCAGCGGCAAATTCCTGTGCCAGTACTGCATCGTACAACATAATGGGTACAATGGGGTGTTCGCCGGGTTTAATGTCGAAACCTGCTTCCGTCATTTTGGTTCTGAAATAGCGGGTATTGTATTCTAATTTATCGCGCAGTGCAGTGGTTTCTGTTAACATATCTAATACCGCTATGCTGGCCCCAACAATGCTGGGCGCTAAAGTATTGGAGAACAGATAGGGGCGCGACCGTTGCCGCAGCATTTCAATAATTTCTTTTCGGCCACTGGTAAAACCGCCGCTGGCACCGCCTAATGCTTTACCCAAGGTTCCGGTAATAATATCAATTCTGCCCATTACACCGCGGTATTCGTGGGTGCCCCTGCCGGTTTTACCTAAAAATCCGGATGAGTGGCATTCATCAATCATTACAATAGCGTTGTATTGGTCGGCCAGATCGCATATTTTATCCAATTGTGCTATGGTACCATCCATACTAAAACTGCCATCGGTAACTATAATGCGGCTACGATAGCCTGCAGCATTTTGCAGTTGTGTCTCTAAATCGGCCATACTGTTGTGTTCATACCGAAAGCGTTGTGCTTTGCAAAGCCTTATCCCATCAATAATAGAGGCATGGTTCAACGCATCGCTGATAATGGCATCTTCTTCATTGAACAAAGGCTCAAATACGCCACCGTTAGCATCAAAAGCGGCAGCGTATAAAATGGTATCTTCTGTTCCCAGAAATTGGGCAATTTTTGTTTCTAATTCTTTGTGAATATCCTGTGTGCCGCAGATAAACCGCACACTGCTCATCCCATAGCCATGGGTATCAATGGCTTTATGAGCAGCCTCAATTACTTTGGGATGGGCCGATAAACCCAGATAATTGTTGGCGCAAAAATTCAATACTTTTTGGCCGTTAACCATAATTTCTGCGCCTTGTTCGCTGGTAATAATGCGTTCTTTTTTCATTAAACCGGCTTCGGCTATTGTGGCCAGTTCTTTCTGTATCCGTGCAACAAAAGGTTCGTTCATGATGCATTTTTTTAAGGTGACAAAGGTAGGGAAAGCCGTTGGCAAGTATCTGTTTTATATTCCATACCCATATCCCGGCATTCGCACTTTAAATAAAATGTGTTGTTAAAAATGAGGTCGGGTATTGGTTGGTTTGTTCAACTTACAAGAACTGGGAATAAAAAAAGGCAGCTGCTGCTAACCCCCTCAAAAAAATCTGTTTCGTATATAACCGCTGATGTTGAAATGTACAAACCGGAAGATACGATAACAAATATTTTTTTACATTATATGTGAAAAGATTGCAGTTAAATATGGTGCCTGTTTTCGATTGGCTTTCCCTTAATTTAGTGGCTGAATTCAGGATCGAATTCTAAAGGCGATTGGTATGTTTTTGATAATTATTGAACAGACTTAATTTTTCTTTTTGAAAAAAATCAGCGTATACACGGCAGCCTTCATTGTAATTGCGAATATGATTGGCACCGGTGTTTTTACCAGCGTAGGCTTTCAGCTCAATGCCATTCAAAATACCTGGAGTATTTTGAGTTTATGGGCTATTGGTGGTGTACTTTCACTTTTTGGCGCATTTGCTTATGCCGAATTGGGCACCCACTACAAAGAATCGGGTGGCGATTATATTTATTTATCCCGCATATTTCATCCGGTATTGGGTTATCTCTCGGCCTGGGCAGGTTTAACCGTTGGTTTTTCGGCGCCGGTAGCCCTGGCTGCTATGGCATTTACCCAATACCTTTCGCCCGTGCTGGGCTTTGCAGGTAACCAATGGATGGCCGTTGGTATTATTGTGCTAATTGGGCTAATGCATAGTTTTACTATTCGGCATAGCAGCCAACTCCAAAATATCAGTACATTGGTTAAAATAGGTTTTATCTTAATCTTAATCATCATTGGTTTGTTGTATGCCACACCGGCAGCCAATGCCATTCAGTTGAATAACAACTGGCATAAAGAAATACTACAACCCGGATTTGCAGTATCAATGGTATATGTAGCATTTGCCTATACCGGCTGGAATGCTGCTGCGTATGTGGTAGATGAAATTGAAAATCCCGGCATTAGCCTGCCACGTGCCTTAATAGGCAGCACTTTATTTGTTACCGTAGTGTATATTTTATTTCAATATATATTATTGAAACATGCTACCGTATCGGCTTTAAAGGGCAGGGAAGAGGTAACTTTTATTGCCTTTAACAATATTTTGGGTACTACCGGCGGTAAATGGGTGAGTGCCTTTATTGCCATTCAGTTAATAGCTACCATTAGTTCTTATTTATGGGTGGGGCCAAGGGTAACCTGTGCTTTGGCGCAGGAAAATATGCTCTGGCGGCCTTTGGCAACTAAAAATAAAAATGGTATACCGGTGGCTGCTGTTTGGTTGCATGTGGGTATTGCTATTGTACTACTCTTAACCGGTTCGTTTGAAAAAGTATTGCTGTATGCCGGTTTTATTTTGCAGTTAATGGCATCCTTAACAGTAGCTACCAGTTTATTTACTACGCCAAAGCCACACAAAACATTTAAAAGTCCGTTGAAGCCTTTTTTGCAAATTATTTTTTTATTGTTTAATGCTTGGGTACTGGTGTTTACACTAGTAGATAAACCGGTTGAAAGTATGATTGGGATAGGTATATTATTGGCAGGATTGGTATTATATTTTTTCGATGCACCTTATAGCCGGCAACAAAAAGAGGCAACTGAAAATCAATTGCCTCAATAAAATCCAACTGTTTTTTTAATAATTAATCACCTGCTCTTCAATGGTTTCAGGAATGTTGCGCCACTCATATTGCTGATTCCTGAGCTGTGGTTCAAAGCCGGCTTCGCGAATGGCATCCTGAATGGTTTTATAGGTAAAACGATGCGGAGCACCTGCTGCGCTAACTACATTTTCCTCAATCATTATACTGCCAAAATCGTTGGCGCCGCTGTGTAAACATACCTGTGCTGTTTCTTTTCCTACCGTTAACCAACTGGCCTGAATATTCTTGATATTGGGTAGCATGATGCGGCTAATGGCAATCATCCGTATATATTCATCAGCGGTGGTTAAATTGTGTACACCTCTGATGCGGGTTAACAGGGTATCTACATCTTGAAATGTCCAGGGTATAAATGCCAGAAAACCTTTGGCATTGGCGGGTTTCATGGCCTGTACTTCGCGAATGCGGGCAAGGTGTATAAACCGCTCTTCAATGGTTTCTACATGGCCAAACATCATGGTAGCACTGGTGGTAATATTCAGTTCATGAGCTTCATGCATTATGGCCAGCCATTCATCTGCACCACATTTGCCTTTTGATATTAATCTTCTTACCCTGTCAACCAATATCTCAGCACCTGCACCGGGCAAGGAATCCAGTCCCGCTTCTTTCAATGCAGTTAATACTTCACGATGGGTTGATTGTTCTAATTTGGTAATATGGGCAACTTCCGGCGGCCCCAGTGCATGCAGTTTAATGGTGGGAAATTCCTGCTTGATTTGCCGAAAAATATTGGTGTAAAAATCCAAACCCAACTCCGGATGATGGCCGCCCTGTAGCAGCAACTGATCGCCACCGTAACGAATGGTTTCCGTAATTTTTTTCCGATAGGTATCTATATCGGTAATATAGGCTTCCGCATGCCCAGGTATGCGGTAGAAATTACAAAATTTACAATTGGCAATACAAACATTGGTGGTATTTACATTCCGGTCAATTTGCCAACTCACCTTTCCATGCGGTACCTGTTTTTTCCGCAGGGTATCGGCCACCAGCATGAGTTCGGTTAATGGGGCCTGCTCAAACAAAAACATGCCCTCCTCAATGGTTAAAAATTCCAGATTTAATGCTTTCTGATACAAATCATTCAACTGCATAAACAATGTTTAAAGAGTAACAAAGGTAGGGGGCTAAAAGTTGTATTTACAAATGCAGCTTCCAATAAACCCCATTTTCATTTGCTGCCTCCTTTTGGTTGCATGGCACCCATCAACGTTTCGGTTAAAACATGTCTTTGTTTTTCCGTTTAAAAATTCATCACACCTTTCATGTTTTTGTATAAACTAAACTTGTGTAAATTATAAATCTTGCTTATATTGAATAAAATTACCCATACATGCTAAAATTTGAATGGGAATCATTGCATGAAATCAATCCTTGTATTTTGTATCAGTTTATTCAGTATTTCATTAATTGAGGCACAGTCGGTACAAGCTACTAAAACCTTTGCCCAATTGCTCCCAAAACCCATAGCCGGTTTTCAATTTATACAATTGAGTGGAGGCATCATTATTTTAAAAGCGACTTTGGATGATATACCCGATTCACTCAATTTTATTTTAGATACCGGCAGTGGCGGCATATCGCTCGATTCGGCCACGGTAGATGAATTTCATTTGGAAAGGGTGCACACCGACCGCACCATTCGCGGAATTGCCGGCATTAAAACGGTTGATTTTACTTACCATCATCGCCTTTCATTTCCGGGGTTTAACTTAGATAGCCTCGATTTCCACATCAATAATTACGATTTGTTAACCAGCGTTTATGGCGTAAAAATTGATGGCATTATCGGCTATACTTTTTTTAGCAGGTATGTAGTAAGTATTGATTATGATACCCATACAATTGGGGTGTATCCGCCGGGTCCATTTAAATATCCAAAGGGGAGTGGCGGATATATTTTGCATCCCCGGTTTAGTACATTGGTATACCAGCCGGCTATCATTACCGATGCCCGTAAAGTGCTGAGCCGTTTTATTTTTGATACCGGAGCCGGGCTGTATTTTTTAATATCTGATCGTTTTTTGCAGGATAGCAATTTGCTGAAAACCAAACGTAAATTATATCCCACACAAGCCGAGGGTTTGGGCGGAAAAAAGGAAATGCAGTTAACCGTTACAGAAAAAATTAAGATTGGCCCCTATCTGTTCAGAAGGGTGCCTTTACTAATATTTAGAGATGATTACAATATTACCAGTTATCCCTTTTTGGGTGGTATTCTGGGTAATGATTTGATGCGCCGGTTTAATGCAATTTTCAATTATTCTGAAAGAAGTATTTATATTGTTCCCAACCAGCATTACCTCGATCCTTTCGATTATTCTTATACCGGACTGGGTATTTATTGGGTAAATGGTGCCGTAAAAGTAGTGGATGTAATGCCCGGCTCGCCCGGCGACAGGGCAGGCTTTTTACCCGATGATATCATTCTTGCCATGAACAATGTGTTCACTCAAAATATTCAAACCTTTAAAAATATACTGCAAAATGCAGGCTCAAGAATAAAAGTAATTGTGCAACGTAAAGGCCGACTCGAAACTTTAGATTTGAAAATTGTGAATATTCTGCGCCGATAAATCCTGTTTTATCAATTTTTAAATCTGCTGATCCAAAACAGGTGTGCTAACTCTCCTTTTTTGTTGCTATTTTGCACCCTTCACTGAACGATTATGATTGAATTTAACCGATTTGTTTTAGAGAATGGATTAAGGGTACTGGTACATGAAGATACAGCTACACCTATGGCTGTTGTGAATGTGATGTATGATGTGGGTGCCAGAGATGAAAACCCAGCTAAAACAGGCTTTGCCCATTTGTTTGAGCATTTAATGTTTGGCGGCAGCAAACATATTCCCGATTATGATGAGCCCCTGCAAAGAGCCGGAGGCGAAAACAATGCCTATACCACCGACGATTTAACCAACTACTATTGCCAATTGCCGGCCGAAAATATTGAAACCGCCTTTTGGTTAGAGAGCGACCGGATGTTAAGTTTAGCCTTCAGCAAAAAAAGCTTAGAAGTGCAACGGAAAGTAGTGTGTGAAGAGTTTAAAGAACACTATATCAACAAACCTTATGGCGATATGTGGCATAAAATGCGGGCATTGGCTTATCAGGTGCATCCTTACCAGTGGTTAACCATTGGTAAAGAACTGAGCCATATTGAACAGGTGCAGTTAGAAGAAGTAAAAGCATTTTTCTTCAAACATTATCGCCCCGTTAATGCCATATTGGTAGTAGCAGGCAATGTAAAAACCAACAATATCCGCCGTTTGGCCGAAAAATGGTTTGGCGATATACCCATGGCCCAAAAATATGTACGCCATTTACCTGCCGAGCCTTTGCAAACGGCTGCCAGAACAATGGAAGTAACTGCAGATGTGCCTCTGGATGCGTTGATGAAAACCTGGCACATGGATGGACGCTTACAGAAAGGCTACTACGTTGCCGACCTGATTACAGAAATTTTAGGTGGTGGCAGCTCTTCTCGTTTATACCAGGCATTGGTAAAAGAACAGCAATTGTTTTCTGATATTCAATGTTATCAGTTGGGTAGTATTGATCCGGGATTGTTAACCATACAGGGCAAATTGGTAAAAGGGGTTGCCATGCAACAAGCCGAAGCTGCCGTGAATGCGGTAATACAGCAATTGGTGCAAGATCCGGTATCTGAAACTGAATTAATGAAAATTAAAAACCGAACAGAAAGTGTGATTGTGTTTGAAGATATGGCCCTCATGAACCGCGCCAACAGCCTGGCTTATTATGAACTGCTGGGCGATGCCAATCTGATTAACCATGAACTGAACCGTTATCATGCCGTTACTATAGAAGATATCAGGCAAGGTGCACAAACTATTTTTAAACCGGAAAATGTAAATACCCTTTATTATTACAGCAAAGCATTATGATGAACAGAACCCAACAACCGGCCATTACTGAACCTATACACCTGCATTTACATTTACAGCCTGCCAGGCATTTTACACTCGATAACGGTGTACCCGTTTATGCAGTGGAAGCTGGTGCTCAGGAAGTAGTACAGTTAGAATTGGTTTTCCATGCAGGCAACTGGTACGAGCAAAAAAATATACAGGCAGCTACCACTAATTTCTTATTAAAAAATGGCACCCGCACCAAAAATGCATTTGAACTGAATGAACATTTTGAAATGTATGGCGCTTATCTGAACCGGGGCTGCTACCACGAAAGGGCTTCCCTTAGTTTGCACAGTTTAACCAAATACCTGCCACAGTTATTGCCTGCTATGTCAGAAATTTTAAGTGAGTCGGTTTTTCCGGAAGAAGAACTGAACATTTACCGGCAAAATCAAAAACAACGTCTGGCGGTGAATTTGAAGAAGGCAGATTTTGTGGCCAATCGTATGATAGATGCATATTTGTTTGGCGAACAACATCCTTATGGCAAATATAGTAATCCGGCTGATTATGATGCATTAACACGTGAAGATCTCTTGCAGTTTTATGCGCAATATTATTTGAAAGGCAACTGTACCATTTTTATTGCCGGTAAATTACCGGCCAATGTTGAACAGTTGCTCAACCAGTTTTTTGGTCAACTGCCATTGAATGGTACTGCATTGGCGAAGCCTGATTTTTCAATTACACCTTCGGCTCAGAAAAAGTATTCTGTAATGAATGATGCCAATGGAGTGCAGGCTGCCATTCGTTTGGCAAGGCCTTTCCCCAATCGCCATCATCCCGATTTTTTGAAAGCGCAACTGCTGAATGCATTGTTTGGCGGATTTTTTGGATCGAGATTGATGAGCAATATCCGCGAAGACAAAGGCTATACCTACGGCATCCACTCTTATATACAGGCACATCAGCAACAAAGTGCATGGATGGTAACTACCGAAGCGGGAAGAGATGTTAGCCGCGCTACCATTGAAGAAACCTATAAAGAAATGCTGGACCTGCAAAAAGAACCTGTAACGGCAGAAGAATTGAGCCTTATTAAAAATTTTATGATTGGAACCCTGCTGGGTGATGTGGATGGGCCTTTTCATATTATAGAACGTTGGAAAAGCTATATTCTGAATGAGATGCCAGCCGATTATTTTTATACCAGCATTCAAACCATAAAAGATACTACCGGTGAGGAGCTGCAGGTACTGGCAAAAAAATACCTGAATCCGGATGATTTTTACGAACTTGAGGTGATATAAATTAAAATTGTATGGTGTCATTCCTCTCCAAAGTATTATTCACAGCGGTAGCCATACTGCTGGCCACATTCATTTTGAATGGCGTGCATGTGAACAGCACTACTACGGCCATATTGGTGGCGGCTGTGCTGGGTTTATTGAACACATTTGTAAAACCTATCTTAGTACTGTTAACCATTCCATTCACCATCCTTACACTGGGTTTATTTCTGTTGGTTATTAATGTAATAATTATTAAATGGACATCGGCGCTGGTGCCCGGCTTCCGGGTAGATGGCTGGTGGCCTGCCCTTTGGTTCAGTATCATTGTATCGCTCGTATCTTCTTTTATTGAAGGGTTGGTACATGCTCAGAAATAAAAATGTTTTATAAAATTTTATGGGTTCAGCAATTATCTGTAATACATAACGATTATGGATTGGTGTACTTCATGTATTACCATATTCCTGCATTTTTCATTAACTGGTGTATAAATTTCGGAAAAGGTTTTTCTGCCAATTGTGCCAATGCTATGGTTTCATATTGTTGCAAGGCAGGCAGTGCTTTTTTGAATCGAACATGTATCAATCTTCCTGAAATTTGCTGGTGTGTAAGCTGCTGTGTTTCCTTGCCTGAAACCTGCAGTAAAGTATAATCCTTCACCCCCCATTGTTCGTGTAACCATTGCTGCACCTGCTTTTCCGTCCATTCTATTTCTTCTGCACTTTCAACCAAAAACAGTTCATACAAATTTTCCCATATATCTTTCCTGGTTCTTTTGTGTATCCATACCTTTCCATTCTGTTCTAATAAAAAATAATAAAACCTGCGTTTTTTCTTCAGTAATATTTTTTCTTTCACGGGTAATTGGTAAACGGTGCCTTCATGATGTGCTTTACAGATGGGCTGCAACGGGCAGGATCTGCAAAGTGGCAGTATGGGTTTACATACCGTAGCGCCTAAATCCATAATAGCCTGATTAAATAAATCCGGGTGTTGCTTGCACAATACTTCCTGTGCCAGTTGTGTAAATACCTTTTTTCCTTTTGTACTATCGGTAGGGGTATCAATGCCAAATACACGTGCCAACACACGAAAAACATTACCATCTACCACGGCATAAGGCAGTTGAAAGGCAAATGAAGCAATGGCTGCTGCTGTATAAGGCCCAATTCCCTTCATACCCAGCAGGGCAGTATAATCGGCAGGAAATTGTCCACCGTATTCTTGTAATACGAATCGTGCAGTACGCAATAAATTTTTGCAGCGGCTGTAATAGCCCAGTCCTTCCCATAATTTAAAAACAGCTTCATCTGTTGCATGGGCTAGATCGGGCAGGCTAGGGTACTGCTTTAAAAAGCGTTCATAGTAAGCCCACCCTTGTTCTACACGGGTTTGTTGCAGTATAATTTCGCTCAGCCATATTTTGTAGGGGTCTTTCTCCCCCTTCCAGGGCATGATGCGTTCATTGTGGTGCCGGTGCCAGTGCAAAAGCAAGGGTGTTAATTTTTGTTGCCGCATAGGGGGCAAAGTTGTAATAAAATTGGCACAATACATGAAACTGTTGAGCGGTTAAGGTATAATTCAATCAAAGAATATCTGGCACAATATTATGTAAATCATGCACTTATAAATAAATTTGCAGTCAGTCACTAATATGTATTATTTTTTTTATTTTCTTGTAATACTCAAAATTTGTTCTAATTTTAAAAACTATTCAACTGAAAAGCTTTTTTATGAGAAAATCAGATCTCATTACCATCATTTCCGAAAAAACAGGTATACCAAAAGTGGATGTACTGGTAACGCTTGAAACCATGTTAGGCGAAATAAAAGGCAATCTGGCTGCCGGTCGTAACATTTATATCAGGGGTTTCGGCAGTTTTGTTACCAAAAAAAGGGCGGCTAAATTAGGCCGTAATATCAAGTACAATACCACGGTGCAAATACCCGAACATTTTGTTCCCGCCTTTAAGCCTGCAAAAGAATTTATGGAAGAAGTGCGGAACAAGCGCAAGTCGGAATAACTTTGCGCAAAATTGAAATAGTGAAAAGAAGTCAAATTTTACTGGTTGCCGGTGCCGTTGTGGCGGTAGTGTTGTTATTTGTATTTGGAAAAGTGAGTGCCCCCAAATCCTCCGGAGCCGCAGCGTCAATGGAGCAACAGGCAGGTGCACCACCCGCAGTTCAGTTCAAAGATATTTTACAAAAAGCCCGCCAGCAGCTCAACCCCGAACAAAATCAAAGAATCATTGCTCTTGAAAATGCCATAACCCGTGGCGATGTAAAAGACCAGCAATTGCACGTTTACCACCAGTTGGCAAAGTTCTGGAAAGACTCTGCCCACGTTTTTGAACCCTATGCTTATTATACCGCACAGGCAGCTAAGTTGGAGAATTCGGAAAAAAGTCTCACATTTGCCGCCCAACTGTTTGTAGATAACCTGCTGACAGAGAATAATCCGGCTATGCAACACTGGCTGGCAGAAAATGCAAAAGATCTTTTAGATAGGGCACTTGTCATCAATCCCAACAACGATTCCAGTAAAATAGGGCTGGGGGCTTGTTATATGTTCGGCAATATTTCTGATAATCCCATGCAGGGTATCCTGCCGGTTCGTGAAATAGCGCAGAAAGACTCCAATAACCTCTATGCACAAATGGTATTGGGGTTAGGAGGTAAAAAAAGTGGTCAGTTAGACAAGGCAATTGAACGTTTTCAGTTCATTGTGCGGAAAGATCCGCATAATCTGGAAGCCATTTTTCAGTTAGCCGAAACCTATGATATGCAGGGCGATAAAGCCCATGCCATTCAATGGTATGAAACTGCCAAACGAATGATTAACAATGATGCCATCAAAAAAGAAATCGATAAGCGTATCAATGAACTAAAATAAATTAATTAACTAAAAAAACCTGATAGCGTATGCCTTGTGGTAAGAAAAGAAAACGTCATAAAATTGCTACTCACAAACGTAAAAAACGTTTAAGAAAAAACCGTCATAAGAAAAAGAATAAATAATTTCTTAACAGGTTTTCATTTTATAGAGTAAAGGTCTCCGTATCCTTTATACAAGAGGCCTTACTTCTGTTTCACTGTAATGTATTTGCCGCTCTCCTTTCCGCTGCAACTTTACCTTTCCCACATTTAAGGGTAAATACATGAAGTGTACACTGCGTGCTCATGCTTATAAACGGGGTGCGTCATTATGTATATTAAAGTTGCCAAATTTGTGAACAAAGAACTGATTATTAGCGTTTCCCCCAGTGGGGTTGAGATTGCTTTACTGGAAGATAAAAAACTGGTAGAACTGCACAATGAAAAAGCAGATGCCAATTTTGCCGTGGGCGATTTGTATTTGGGAAAAGTAAAAAAACTGATTCCCGGATTGAATGCTGCATTTATTGATGTAGGATTTGAAAAGGATGCTTTTTTGCATTATACCGATTTATCGCCCTATGCCCGCTCTCTCCTGAAATTTACCCAAATGGCCATGCACGATAAGGGCGAAAAGCCATTCGATTTCAGCACCTTTAACATTGAACCCGAAATTGTAAAAACCGGTAAAATCAATGAAGTGCTCAATGGCAAACCCAATATTCTGGTGCAGATTTTAAAAGAGCCCATTGCAGCCAAAGGCCCACGCCTCAGTTGCGAATTAAGCCTACCCGGCCGGTTTGTAGTATTAACCCCCTTCAATGAAATTGTTGCTGTATCTAAAAAAATTCATTCGGCAGAAGAAAGAAAACGCCTGCATAAAATTGTAGAAGCCATTCGCCCCAAAAACTTTGGGGTTATTGTTCGTACTGCTGCTGAAGGTAAAAGTACTGCTGAACTGCATCAGGATTTAATTGCACTCAACGAAACCTGGAAGCAAATTCAACACAACCTGAAAGGTGCAGTGGCACCGGCTAAAATACTGAGCGAGCAGGATAAAACAACCAGCATGCTGCGCGATTTGCTGACAGTAGATTTTAACCGGGTGGTGATTAATGATAAAAATATTTACAACGATACTAAGGCCTATATTCAAAAAATTGCACCTGATAAGGCCGATATTGTTACCTATTACAATGGCCCCTTACCCATATTTGATCAATATGGGGTAACCAAACAGGTAAAAGGCTCTTTTGGTAAAACGGTGAACCTGCCCAGCGGTGCCTATTTAATTATTGAACATACCGAGGCCCTGCATGTGATTGATGTAAACAGTGGGTATAAAAGTGTTAGCAATAACCAGGAAGAGAATGCCCTGCAAACCAATTTGGAAGCAGCAGAAGAAATTGCGCGGCAGTTACGCTTACGCGATATTGGCGGCATTATTGTGATTGATTTTATTGATATGAAATTGCCCGATAACAAACGGAAATTGCAGGAAGCGATGGAAGCATACATGCAAACCGATCGGGCTAAACATGCCGTATTGCCTATTTCCAAATTCGGGTTAATGCAAATAACCCGCCAGCGGATGCGTCCGGAGGTAAACATCAATACTTCTGAAATTTGTCCGGCCTGTGGCGGCACTGGTATGGTAACGCCTTCTATATTGCTGGAAGATGAAATAGAAAAGCGACTGCATTATCTGGTAACCCATGGTCATAAACAAATTGACTTATATGTGCATCCCATTGTATATGCATTCTTAACCAAAGGTTGGTTCAAGTCCATTGTAAAAAAATGGAAGAAGAAATTCAAAATTGCCCTGAAAGTCATGTCCAATAACAATTACAGTTTTATAGAATACCATTTTTTCGATGAGAATGAAGAAGAAATTAAATTCTAATCCATACAGAAAAGGCTATCATCGGGTAGCCTTTTTTTATTCCGGTATCCAATGAATGTTTGGAGAGTTTATTTAAGCAATTTCTGATACGTTTATTTTCTTCTGAGATAACCTCTTTTTCTATCGTTAACGACTGCACGTTATAATGGGGATGTTTGACGATTGCAGCATCCGGTTCTGTAAAATCCACTCTTTTTCATTTCTTTTACTTAATTTAACGCCTTGCCAAATACACTTCTATGCAACAACAGCGCTATTATTCCTTAGATGTGTTTCGCGGGGCTACCGTAGCACTCATGATTTTAGTGAATAACCCGGGCTCTTGGGAACATATTTATACCCCATTGGAACATGCACCCTGGCATGGCTGCACACCCACCGATCTGGTATTCCCTTTTTTCCTCTTTGCGGTGGGCAATGCTTTTTCTTTTGTGATGCCTCGTTTTGAACAGAATGGCAACAGCTACTTCCTGAAAAAAGTATTTAAGCGCTCCATCCTTATTTTTCTCATCGGCTTGTTCCTGAACTGGACCCCATTTGTGCAATGGAGCAATGGTCATATCGTGTTCAAAGGTTTTGAGCATGTGCGTATTATGGGAGTTTTGCAACGCATTGCCCTCAGCTACTTTTTTGCAGCTCTGATTATTTATTATGCTAAGGCCCGTGGCGCTTTTGTGATTGGCTGTATTATTTTATTGTTGTATTGGGTATTCACCCTGCTGGCGGGTGAGCCCGGCGATCCTTATAGTCTGCAGGGCTTTTGGGGCACTTCATTCGATATTCATGTATTCGGACTGAACCATGTGTATAAAGGCGAGGGGGTGCCTTTCGATCCGGAGGGACTGTCGAGTACGCCCGGTGCTGTGGTGCAGGTAATTATTGGTTATTTAACCGGGCAATACATACAACAAAAAGGAAAAACCTATGATATGCTGGCAAACCTCTTGGTGCTGGCACTCGTATTAATGGCTGCCGGTTATGCATGGGATATGGTATTCCCCATCAATAAGAAAATATGGAGCAGTAGTTATGTGGTATACACCAGTGGACTGGCCATTGCTACTTTGGGCATCCTGATTTATGCCATTGAATTTAAGGAGGTACGTGGAGCCTGGAGCAGCTTTTTCGATGTGTTTGGTAAAAATCCTTTGTTCATTTTTGTGCTCAGTGGGTTCCTGCCCCGGGTATTGGGTTTGATCCGCATTCCCCATGGCATGAATGAAGAAGGATTGCCGGTATATCTTTCTCCTTTGGGCTGGTTTTATGAACAGGTATGTAAACCCATCAGTACTGATGAACACATTGGATCTTTACTCTATGCACTCATTTTAATTGCCTTCTACTGGCTGATTGTGTATGGCATGGATAAAAAGAAAATCTACATCAAGGTATAGCCGTTAGTGTCTGGTATTTGGCTTATATATCAATCATAAATAGAATTCATTCAATATGAAATTTACAAAATCCTAACACATGCCCAATGCGTAGTTATATTCCAAACTTATTAGTAGACATCCCGCTAACCAATCGGAAAAGCATAGAAGCTGCTACTGTGTTTGTTGAGTTATGTGTGACACCCATCGATGAATTTTACGAAAATTAATGCCATATTTGGCACCCAATGGAAGATATCTGCAATCGCCTGTTAAGTACTCGGCTATAATAGCCTCTTGATTGAACTCTTTTTCTTGCATAATTTGTCCAAATTTAAGTAACAAATAATCGTCAAAACGACAACTCCATAATCAATAAACACTCAGATAATTTACCGGTTTCGTTCAACAGGCGGCTTCATTGTTGGCGCTGCGCACACAACGAAGCCTTAGTTGTTACCAGCAGTTTTTATCCATTATCAGTTCGAGCATATAAGTCAAGTTTTCTTGTATAAATTGGGAATTTCGATTCATATACATCGGTGTATTCAATTTTAATTGTTAATTGTCTAAGCACTCCACGCATTTCTTCTCTAAATTTTCTTTGTGTGTCTTTAAATACGTCATTTTTTATCTCAATTACTTTGATAACTTTTCCAGCCTGCATTGGAATATCTCTGTCACGTGTTAGATAGTTTTGATAAGAAATTCCTTCTGGAAGGTCAGGCATCCAACTATAAACATTTTGTTTTTTCTCGTAGTCGTTTTTTTCAACAGTTATTTTTTTAATAATTGCAGAACCTACTCCTTCATTTACTAATTCGATTAAAATACAGTTTGAATAGTCAAATGGATTTACGTTTATTATTGGCTTTAATGAATTTCTATTGTGTTTCCTTGTTTGGAAAATTGTCACAATTGTCAAAATGAAGGATAGCCAAGCAACAATCAGGGATGAAAATGCTATTTTATCAGCATTTGTCATTTCAGTTACATGTTGTTTTGTATTTAGTGTCAGGTCTGTTTTAACAGTTGTTTTAATTGGTAACTTACTGCTGTCAGCTTGTGCAAAAGACAAAATGCTTGATAATAAAAATATTAGTGTTAGTGTCCTTCTCATTTTTTCTTTTTGTCGTTTATGTGGTCGTCTAAAATTACTGCCAACGTTAATGCATTTGTGTTGTGGCGGAATTTGAAATTATATTGTTCAAATAAAATTACAAAAGTTGATTAAAGAATTGATGATGAGTTTTAGTTTGTCGTCCGCCGACATAAAGCAAATGCTTTGTTAGCGGTAATTTTTCTTTGGTCTTAATTTTTTATTAGTCACTTTTTTTTGTCTGTCACTTTCTGAAGATTTAAGTAATTGCTTGTTTCTATATTCTTCTATGTATTTGATAAATTTTTTTTGCTGAGTTTCACTTTTTAAAAATCTCTGAAACTCTTTGTCATTAATTTCAATTATTAAAGGGTCATTAAGAATTGTCTTTAATATTTGTTTTAACTTGTCGTAAGAAAAATTTCCAATCAGTCCGCTTATTACCGCAAGTCCAACAAAAGAGAAAATGTTATGAAGTTCTTTTAGATAAAATGCTCTTTTGATATTTGGATTATGTCGTGACTCATACTCGCTTCTTTTTCGATACTGAAAACCAATACTAACAATGTTATGTGCTTTTTTTAAGTCACGATTATATTTTATGATAGAATAAGTTATTGAACAATCATTACAATGTAATTTTCTGTCAACTTTTGTGACATTTCTACTTAAACATTTAGTACATAAATACATGGTCATTAAATTACCGCTAACTCATAAATATACGAATCTTTACAAGTTACTTGTCGTCTGGTTAAAAAATATTGTTACCCTCATTATCAAAACGTTATAAAGCTTTTGCGAAATACATATGCATTATTAAACGCTTTCGTAAAGCCAACTACCTGTTTTTTTTCAAATATTTTTAAAACATTTATACACCATATTTGGTACCTAAACAGAGAAAACGGTAATTCAGAGTACTAAATAATTGGCAATGATAAACTATACTTTATTGTGCTTCTATTACATAGTTTTCCTAAATTTAAATGGAGGAAAATGATAACATGATTTAGGTCAAGACATTTTCCTGTTTATAAAGTAAATCCATTTTTTTAAAATATTTAAATGACAAATTAATAATATATAGCATATCAGAAACATATCTTTTACAGCATAGTAAAGTATAATCTTTTTGCCAATTTGTTTCATTTGGTAATGATTCTAAACTAAATTTTATTCCTTCAATTAATAAATAATTTCTATAATGATTTAAATAATTTTCTAATTCTTTATTATTTATACCTTCAAAGTAAGTAAGTTTTAAAAATGATTCCATTTTTTTTGGCAATAAAGATTTAAAAAATATAATATTATATTCTATTTGCAAATTTTGGACTTCAAAATTTACTGATTCTAATTTTTCAAGTTTTGTCATAAATAATAAATTTAAAATTTATATAGTCATTAATAGTTATAATTATCTCAATAATTTGTATGAGTTTATTACCATTTCCCTTTACAGTCCGGTTACTAATATAAAATAATTTGTAAATAATAAAAAAATTATTTTAAAAAAAATCCCGGGTAGAAACCCGGGACGTGAAAAAAACATTAAGAATATATATAATGCTACAAATTAATAATTTAATTTTAACTATCCCTCATTTACTGATAATTTTTCACTGCTGGAAAGAAAATACTTTTTAACCGATGCCGGGGCGGCGGTATGGTAAAAATTACATGCAGTGTACAGGCGGGCTTTGGCAATTTCAACAATACTGTAAGCATTACCCTGGTTGCCACCCATTACATGGTAGGTGTTTTCACTTTCGGCAATGTACATGCCTACATGGGCGCCGCCTTCGCGTTTAAAAATGAGTATATCGCCGAGCTGCGGGCAAATGCACATACACATTAATGCCACCGGATTGAAACAAATTAACAGTAACTATGCTGCTAAGTTGCAGCGAGGGTGGTGGCGGGAAAAGGACAAAGGGGAGAGGAGTTTATCTTTACATTAATGGCAGGTACTCTTTGTTTAGGGTAGATTTATTTGCGAACAATTGATGAATCTTCTATACTTTTTCTTGATTTCTTAATTTATTATTATTTTTAATTGCAAAAAACGAAATCATACTAATATAACCGATGTGAAATCCAATTATTGATAAAATAGCTTGATGTTGAGTCTCAGTTAAGTTAAAGAAACTTAGAACAGATGGAACATAAAATGATATACCTACTAGAGCGCAAGAAATTCCCATCAGCTTAAAAAGATCCGTTTCTTTTTCTTTTTCTGTTTCTTGTTTTTTCGAGAAAAAAGCAGATAAATAATTAAAAAAGAAATTTAATATGGAAACAGGTACTCCAATGCAAATTGATAGTATGATTGTTTCGATTAAATCATTTGCTTTGTAAATATCATTAGCAAATTGGAATATGAACCAATAAGGAGCTAAAAAAACACCAAAAATGATTAGTCCTATAATTGTTCCTTGATTAAATGAAAGACTTTTTAAAAATTCAAACATTTTTAGTAATTGTTTAATTAAATGTTTTCTAAAGTATTCCTCTTTTTTACTGTATAAGATTTAGATTTTACGGCAGTTGCTTTGCCTTATGCGACCTGAAAATGTTTGTGAATGTTGAGCGTTGGCATTTCTGACTATTTATGCATTCTCAATTATTTTTATTTCTTCTTCGGTCAAGCCGTAAAGCTGGTAAACCACCACCCCGTAGCAAGCCGGTAAGTTTTGTTTAATTCAGAGGCAACGCTTTTTAAAATTGCTTCTTGAAATTTCAACTCGATGAAAGTTTTTAAAATCACTAAATCTTTTACCCACTTTTCAACCATTTCTTTGTCAATCTTTGTCATTACATCTTTGAAGTTCTCAACCATTTCAAAAACTTTTGTCGCTGCTTGCGACAACGCTTCAGGGTGTTTATTCAAATACCATTCTTCCCACTCCTTTAATTTGCTTCCAGGGAATTCCTGAATCAAATCACTCATTTGCCCTACAACAGATGGTCGTGTTCCCTGTGCGTTTTGATTTGCAAGATTTAAAATCTGTGTAGCGTATTTCGGAAAGTTGGTTGCTTCTGCATCAAGCAGTGAAAGGATTTCGTTATTTGAAATTTTTATTGTCTTCATTAATAAAATGTGCTTGATTGAATAATTGTTGAAATTTGTCTTTGTATTTAAACTCTGTTTTACTATCAACCTGAACCAACCCGTTTTTGATTAGGTGAGCATTAATGAAAGTTTTGTTTTCAAGATAGAGATAGCAAAGGAGATTATTCTCCTTATCGTGCTTCACTTCATCATAACGGATAAAAACTCTTTTGCCTTTTGTTTTTTCTTTCAAAAAATTTGTTGCGTCACCATTAATAATTGGGTCTTCCTTGATTCCGATAAGTTTTATCGTGAGGTCATTATTGAGACGAACTTTTTCTGGGCTGATAATTTCTTTTACTGTGTAAAATTCTTCTCGTTGAGTTGAGCTGTTTTTGTCAATTCGGCTTCCGAATTGTAATTTTTTTATATCAATTTTCTTATCAAGGGTGTGGGGGTCTTTGAAGATGTAAGGCAATTTTTGAATTTCTTTTTCAAAGTCAGTCTCAATCCCTTTTTGTTTAATGAAATTATATGTTGTTCCGCTCAAATCCTTTTGATGAGTTTCTAACTAACTTTTCTTTAATGAAAGGAATAAATTCTGGATTGATTTCGTAACCAATTGAATTTCTGTCAAGATTTTTTGCAGCTAAAGCAGTAGTGCCACTACCAGCAAAGGGGTCAAGAACTGTTTCACCAACAAAAGAAAACATTTTGATTAAGCGTTTGGGCAATTCTTCGGGGAACATTGCGATGTGGTTATTTTGTCTTGCTCCTGCAAAATTCCAATGTCCTGCAAAGTAAGTGTTCCATTCTTCGGCGGTCATTTTAGAAAGTTCCTTTTGTTCTTTTGTTGGTTTGGGTGCGTCCCCCAATTTTTTGAAAACGAGAATAAACTCATAATCCAATTTCAAAATTCCGTTCCTCGGATATGGGTAAGAACCCATTTGAACACCACCGCCTGTTGTATTGGATGTTGTAACTTTTTGCCAAATGATTGCTCCCATATAATCAAACCCAATGTTTTCGCAGAATTTGATTATTTCTTCACGAATCGGGATGACTTTATAGCGTCCATAATAAACAGCTCTAGCGAACTGGTCGCCAATATTTACACACAACCTGCACCCATTATGAAGAGTACGGTAGCACTCTTTCCAAACCAAATTCAGATTGTTGATGTAGTTTTCATAACTGTCGTGAAACCCAATTTGATTATCTGTCCCGTAGTCTTTAAGTTGCCAATAGGGCGGCGAGGTAATAGCTAAATGAACAGAATTGTCTGGCAGTTCGGTCATTTGTCGGCTGTCGCCATTTACAATTTTATGATGAGTCTTCAATTGCTAAAATATTTGGGCAAATCTAAGTAAAAAGTCAGACCAATGAGCAGGGAAATGTCCACAAAAAGCTATGCCGAAAAAGACTGGCATTTGCATCGAACTTGTCGAACACCTGTCGAACAAATTCTCCCAAATCCCCATCATTCCTGCGTTTTTTTAAAAATACCTTAATTTTTATCTAAAACACACACCAATCATCCATAATTTTTTTCAATACAACCCTGCCATGCTTATCTTAGATGCTCTTTTTTTAGCATACTGTATTATTCATTCACATTAAAAACAGGCACATGAAGAAATGGACATCTTTATTTGTATTACTAGCCATCATCACCGGCTCGTATGCACAAACTACCGGCAACTACAACCAACACGAGGCCTTTGCCCCTATGTTTTATCCAGCCTTCGGCGATAAAGTAAGAGCGGCAGATGGTACCCCCGGCCCGGAATACTGGCAAAACCGCGCCGATTATAACATCAATGCCAGCATCGATACCCTTGCACAAAGCATTAAAGGTGCTGTGCTCATTTCTTACACCAACAATAGCCCGCAAAACTTGTTGTTTTTATGGTTGCAATTAGATCAGAACATCTACAGCCTATCTTCACGTGGGGTAGCTACTACTGCGGTAAGCGGTGGTCGCTGGGCCAACCGCAATAATTTTAATGGTGGTTACAATATTGAATCGGTTGAAGTAATAACCGATGGTAAAACCGAAAAAGCCAACTACCTCATTAATGATACCCGTATGCAGATTAAACTGACCAAATTGTTGAAAGCACAAGGCGGAAAAATTCAGATAAAAATTAATTACAGCTTTAAAATTCCCGAATATGGTACCGACCGTATGGGTAGGCTCAATACCAAAAATGGCTGGATTTATGAAATAGCACAATGGTACCCCCGTATGTGTGTGTACGATAATGTATATGGATGGAATACATTGCCTTATTTAGGCCAGGGTGAGTTTTATTTGGAATATGGCAATATTGAATACCATGTTACTGTACCTGGCAATTTCATTGTAGTAGGTTCGGGAGAGTTAATGAACCCACAGGAGGTGTTAACTACTGCTGAATTAAAACGCTGGAAAGAAGCGGCACAAAGTGATAAAACGGTTATGTTGCGTTCTGCTGCCGAAGTAACCGACCCGGCCAGCCGTCCGTTTAAGAAAATGCTTACCTGGAAGTTTAAATGCCTGAATACGCGTGATGTGGCCTGGGCTGCCTCCAGATCCTTTATTTGGGATGCTGCCCGCATTAACCTGCCCAGTGGCAAAAAATCGCTGGCCATGAGTGTATATCCGGTTGAAAGTAATGGCGATAGTAGCTGGAAACGCTCTACCGAATTTGTAAAAGGCGCTATTGAATATTATTCAAAATATTTATTTGAATTTACATACCCTACTGCTACCAACGTAGCCGGTATTGTGGGTGGAATGGAATATCCGGGCATAGTATTTTGTGGTTATCGTGCTACAGGCCCCAGTTTATGGAATGTTACCTCACATGAATTTGGTCACAACTGGTTCCCGATGATTGTAGGAAGTAATGAACGTAAATTTCCCTGGATGGATGAGGGCTTTAATACCTTCATCAATACCATGGCCGATGCGCATTTTAATAACGGCGAATTTTTAAATCACAGAATGGATAACCTTCACATGGCTGCCCGTTATGTGTTTAGAGATAGTACCGAAAGTATTTTTACTATTCCCGATGTGGTACAACCCCAAAACCTGGGTATTTATGCTTATTATAAACCGGGTATGGGTTTAAAATTGCTGCGGGAAGAAATTTTAGGCCCCGGCCGTTTTGATAGTGCCTTTAGTTATTATGTACACCAATGGGCATTTAAACATCCTACACCCTGGGATTTTTTCCATTGCATTGAAAACTATACCGGCGAAACTTTAGATTGGTTTTGGCGGGGTTGGTTTATGCATAGCTGGCGTATTGACCAGGCGGTGAAAGGCGTTGCATATAACGATAATAACCCCGCTGATGGCAGTATTATTACCATTGAAAATTTAGGTCAGTTGCCCATGCCGGTTACTGTGGCAATTACAGAAGCCAATGGTAAAACCGGTACCGTTCATTTGCCAGTTGAAATTTGGCAGCATGGTGCTACCTGGAAATTCAGATACCCATCTACCGATAAAATTACCAAAGTGGTGATTGATCCGGAGTATAAAATACCCGATTTTAATAGCGCCAACAATACCTGGCAGGCAGAATAATGATTCCAAAATATTAGGTTCTAACATTCCGGATGGTTAGCATTGAATTGCACCACCCGGAATTTTTTTTGTGCAAAACTTCCGATAAATGAATTGCTTTAAGTTTAGGTTTGTTTACTGCGATAAATTTATAGCAGATAGTCCTGAATAAAGTTAAACAGTAGGATAGGGCTTATAAGCATTATCACTTTAAATTTATGCTTTAAACCCATTTCCTATTCACCAAAATCAAGCAAACCGAAGGCTTGTGTTATAGGGAGTTGTTAGGTCAATAAACTGAAAATTGAGCTGTGATACTTGTTTTAATAGATTATATATTTTCAAACTTTCAGTATCCGAGGATAAATAAAATTGAATCGACTTTTCGCAGTCAGCTTGAGCAAAAAGTTTAGTATCATTTGTAATTATGTAATTAATTCAAGTTTCCTATTTTAAACGATTGCTTTTACTTGAAAAGCTAAAACGAATAGTAATATTTTAAGTAAGAATCCATCTTTAGTGACTGCGTGAATAGAATGGGGTGTCATTTCTACAATTTCACTAATAGTGGTTTCTATACGTTTTCTCATTGCATTTTTAATAAAAGCATGATAAGGTTTATCTGGTTTTTTACTGTTTGATTTTCTGCATATTTTTAACTCTATCAGCTCAGTTTCTTTATATAATTCTTCTAATTCATATGCTGTATAGGCACTGTCTCCAAATAAAGAGCTCTCTGGCGGCAGATCCATAAACATTTTCTGCAAGGCTTCTACATCATGTTCGCTACCAGGTGAAAAACAAATTTCAACCGGTATACCATTTTTGGTTGTAATCAACTGTACCTTTACCCCATAAAAATATTCCCTTTTA
>NZ_SCKY01000052.1:0-5826 GCF_004100315.1 Hydrotalea sp. AMD
CATTAGCAGCATACAATACAATTATTTAAACCTGCCACAACAGGTAAGTGTAACAGCAAAAGGAAACATTCAATATGTATATGATGCATCGGGTAACAAGCTGGCAAAAATAACAACGGATAATACCCTAAACCCTGCTGTTACCAATGCCACATTGTATATTAATGGTTTTGTGTATCAAAACGATGTGCTACAGTTTGTTAGCCATGAAGAAGGCAGGGCAAGGTTTATACCCGCATTGGGCAGTGTACCGGCCAGCTTTGCGATGGATTATTTTATTAAAGACCATTTGGGTAATGTACGAATGGTACTGACCGATGAGCAAAAACAAGACATATACCCTGCTGCTACAGTAGAAGGCAGCATAACTAGCAATACCAGTGCTGCATACATAGAAAACCAATATTATAGTATTAATCCGGCAGCCATTGTACCCAACCCCCGGTTTATGCCAACCTACCCCAATAACAATGGCATACCCAACAACAACCCCAATAGTAATACTACTGCCAATAGTACACAGGTATACAAATTAAACAGCAGTACTGGCGATAAGAGTGGGTTGGGCATTACCCTAAAAGTAATGGCCGGTGATGTTATTGATATTTTTGGCAAAAGTTATTATAGCCAAAATAACACGAATGACAATACCAATTACAACTTACCCATATTAACCCTGTTAAGCGGTTTATTGGGCACACCCGCCAATCCCTTAGCAGCGGCCACCCATGGGGCATTAACGGGAAGCCAGCTAAGTAGTATAGGCAACAATAGTAGTGGCGTGGGTAGTTTTTTAACATCCGGCAGGTTACCCACCACCTCCACCGTACCGAGGGCTTATATAAATTATATTATTTTGAATGATCAATTTCAGTATATTAGCGGAGGCTTTAGTGTGGTAGGCAGTAGTGGTGTAGTAAAAGACCACCATAACGATGCCAGTATGCAGGGTATACAAATACCTAAAAATGGGTATATTTATATTTATTGCAGCAATGAAAGTCCGGTAGATGTGTTCTTTGATAATTTGCAGGTAGTGCATACACGAGGGCCGATACTTGAAGAGACGCATTACTATCCATTTGGATTGACAATGGCGGGCATTAGCAGTAAAGCAGCAGGCGGAAAAGAAAACCCATACAAATATAACGGCAAGGAATTACAGCACCTGGAGTTTAGTGATGGCAGTGGTATAGAACTCTATGATTTTGGTGCCCGGCTGCAAGACCCGCAATTAGGCAGATGGAATGGTATAGACCCATTGGCAGAGCAAATACGCCGTTATTCACCCTATAACTATGCATTGGATAACCCGGAACGGTTTATAGATAAAGATGGGATGGAAGCGGAAGAATATGAAGGTGAATATGGTGTTAGGGACAATACAACTTCTGCTGCTTCGTTTAAGAATTGGAAGTATATTAAGTTTTATCCGGGATCTGCTGGGCCTGCTAAAAGATTCAGTATTAAACAAAATTCAAATGATGATTGGGTTCATAATAAAACAACCGGTAGGGTTTATTGGGATGATAATGTGAAGAAAGCGGATGATGTAAAAAATCCGAATGAGGAATATTATGGAGATGGTTCAGATAAGAAACGCTATGTTTCAAATGCAGGAACAGTTGAATTAGGAAAAAACGGAGATTGGCATATTGTTACAAATGAGGAGCTATCCTCATCGGTAAATAATAATGCTAATTCTGAAAAAAGAGATATTGGTAATCTAGTTGGTAATGTTATAGGACTTGCATTAGATTCACATAATCTTGCAATGGATGGTGCTACAGCTTTAGCAAAAGGAACAGGTGGATTTGGAGAGACAATGAGAATTGCAACAAGAACCACAGGTCTTGCTGGAGCCACTCTTGGTGCTTTCATGGCAGCTACACATATGGCACAAACGGGTTTTAATTGGAGTGATGCTAGTTCTTTCGGTTTGGGATTTATTTCTGGAGCACTAATCATAGCATGTCCCGAATGTGAAATTGCATCATTTGTACTAGATGGGATTATAATTACTAAAGATGCTTATGATGCTACCCAAAAAAAATAAATTCTTCAGAAAAGCTTACTAATTCAGAATAATTTAAAAACTGATGATAACTTTAAATACTAAATTAATTAAAAGGAAAAAATACATAATTTTTACAGGAATATTTTTACTCTTCGGGATACTTCTAGCATTATTTATTATGATGGAATTAAATTTAATAGTTATAGGACAGACTTTAATTGTGATTACAATGTTTATTCCATTTATTTTTCAAAAGCGATTCCAAAAGCATTTTGTCAATCCAGCTATTTTGAACTTTTTTGATGATTATTTTTCCATTGACATCTTAGATAGGAATGATAATGATATTACTCAAAGAAAAGATGTAATTCAATACAATGAAATAAAGTCATTTAGAGTATTTGATTCTTCAAAGGATACATCAGCATTGTTAAGTATATATTTGCGAAGTGGTGATAAGCTAACATATAATTTTGTTGAGCAAGAAATAATCAAAGGTAAAACTGAAATTAATGAAGTTATTTTTACTGTTATTAATAATTATAACAGTAGAAATTCAGGAGATAAAATCAAGCTAGTTCCTAACTTTTTTGCTTCGAAAACTGGTCGTATATGTATAATTTTATTATCTTTTTTGATTGTAATTTCTGTCATAATACAAATTATATATAAACCTAAAACGATTCCGTTTTCAGTAATACCAGGTTTAACTTTGTATTTAATAATTATAATCCAAGCAAGGCAAGATAGACAAATGATGGAGAGGTTGAAATAAAGGAAGAATGATCGATATAATCTAATATTTTTTTATCATTATTGTCTGGACATAGTTGTAAAATAATACTTCAAACCCCCAACTCGGGGTAGTTTATCCAACATAAAATTTCCCCTCGTCGTATGGCTTAGCCTACGCCGTAATTTCTTGTAGCTTGCAGCTACCCGTAGCAAATTTCATCCAATAATCACCTCTATATCAAAACCCCCAACCTCATCGTAGTTTATCCAACATAAAAATTTCCCCTCGGCGTATGGCTTAGCCTACGCCGTAATTTCTTGTAGCTTGCAGCTACCCGTAGCAAATTTCATCCAATAATCACCTCTATATCAAAACCCTACACCTAACTTAAGCCTGCGTCTAATGATAAATGTTTTTTAGCTTTCTGCTACCTTTTCAAATCAGCAATACCATTCAATCATAATGCCAATATTGCGGTTAAACTTTCTAAAAAGTTAGAACTCTGAGTAGGCATGCCGACATCATTACCCCATCTCAGCGTAGTTTATCGAAAATTCAATTTTTCCCTCGGCGTATGGCTGTGCCTACGCCGCACATTTTTGTAGTTTTCATCTACCATCACCAATTTTCATTCAATATATCAATAATTTTGTATAGCATTATTATTTCAGTATATTAGCGGAGGCTTTAGTGTGGTAGGCAGTAGTGGTGTAGTAAAAGACCATCATAATGATGCTACTATGCAGGGGATACAAATACCCTTACCTCAGCGTAGTATATCAACATAAAAATTTCCCCTCGGCGTATGGCTGTGCCTACGCCGTAATTTCTTGTAGCTTCCAGCTACCCGTGGCAAATTTCATCCAATAATCACCTCTACCTCAAAACCCCACCACTGCCAACAAATTCTTTAAAAAGGCCATATAGTTAAAGGTTGCTTTTTTATTTGATATTAAACACTCATGAATTTTTTGCAAAAACCCATATTAATAATTTTGTATAGCATTATTATTTCAGTATATTAGCAGTGGCTTTAGTGTGGTAGGCAGTAGTGGTGTAGTAAAAGACCACCATAACGATGCCGGCATGCAGGGTATACAAATACCTAAAAATGGGTATATTTATATTTACTGCAGCAATGAAAGTCCGGTAGATGTGTTCTTTGATAATGTACAGGTAGTGCATACACGAGGGCCGATATTGGAAGAGACGCATTATTATCCATTTGGATTGACAATGGCGGGTATAAGCAGTAAAGCAGCAGGCGGAAAAGAAAACCCATACAAATACAATGGCAAGGAATTACAGCACCGGGAGTTTAGTGATGGCAGTGGTATAGAGTTGTATGATTTTGGCGCCAGAATGCAAGACCCCCAAATAGGCAGATGGAATGGAATAGACCCATTTGCAGATAGGATGCTGAATATTTCACCGTATGTATATTGTTTTAATAATCCTATTCGATATATTGATTTAAATGGAATGGAGGGAAATGATGCAAATGGTGATGATGAAATGGTGCACGTTCGATATGAAAAAAATAAAAAAACCGGTGAAATAACCCACCCCATCGTAGTTTATCCAACATAAAATTTCCCCTCGGCGTATGGCTACGTCTACGCCGTAATTTCTTGTAGCTTCCAGCTACCCGTAGCAAATTTCATCCAATAATCACCTTTACCCCACCCCATCGTAGTTTATCCAACTTAAATTTTCTCCCTCGGCGTTGGCTGTGCCTACGCCGATCTTATTCGTAGCTTTTAGCTACCAAGCACATTCATTCAATCATTACTATCTCAAAACCTCACCACGGCTTTTACATCGTTCAGCAAGATAGAACTGTGGGTAGGTAAGCCGACATTACTACCCAAAAGGCAATCTTGCAAAAGGTTGCCTTTTTTTATGCGTAATGATGTGTACAAAATTATTTGCATAATTAGAAAAAGACTAATTTTAATAAAATGGTCGTTGTAAATATTAACAAAATGCCGGGCGTAGCTGAAAGCATACGCCCAGATGATGAAATTTGAAAAGGTAAACTACGCGGAGGGGGGGTGCTTCAGTGCCAGTTGCAGGCTGGATAGTAGGAGCTGCCTATTTTATAGCTAATACTATTGTGGAAGCAAAAACTGGGCATAGCATTACAGAAAATTTATTTGATTCAGGAAAATACTAAATGTATATGTACGATTATATTTTTTGGATATTATACAGGCGAAATATTAACCGTAACAATAGCGAATGGCTGAGTAGAAACAATGCAAGTGGAGTTGTGTTTTTTGCAATTTTTATACATGTCGTTTTTGTTATACTAATCATCAAAAAACTGGTTAGGAGTAATCTTGGATTAGAAAGCATAAACTTTGACAAAGGAATTTTAGGTGTCTCATTCTTATTGTGTATTCTTCTTGTTTATCTATACTATACTAAAAATAAGATTGCAAAGATTGGTAAAAAGTATGAAAACAGAGATAGTGCTTATATAGAGTTTGGTGGTTGGATTGTAGCTGCACTTATATTTATCCCTTTACTTATTATTCTTATTATTGGCTGGAAAAGATAAATTGATAACAACAAAGCCGCGGCAACCGCTGCGGTTTTTTTATGCATAAGCTTTTCTTGTTTTAGCATCACGGAGGAAAGCATCAACCGTTACGAGGATAGATTTTTTTCTTCATCAAGCAGAGAGTTAATCTCATTCAGTCGTTTTAACATAGCCGGGTCTTTTAAAATATTTACTTCTTCCGTCTCACCAAGCAAATAACCAACCGTAGTATCAAGAAGTTTAGCCATTTTTTTAGCCACTTCAATAGAAGGCTGTGCCAGATTGCGTTCATAGTGGTATCCAACCTTAGCGTAGTTTTTCAAACATACATTTTTACTCGGCGTATGGCTTGGTAGTAGTCATCCAAATTGGAAGTTGCAATTTTCGATCTTCAGTTTTTTAAACTTTATATTTACGCAATCAAAAAATTACAATGGCAAAGAAAGAATTACAGGCATTAGTGGCAGAACAAAAAATACTAAATAGGATTTATGTTATCCGAAATCAGAAAGTAATGTTAGACGAAGA
>NZ_SCKY01000029.1:0-35697 GCF_004100315.1 Hydrotalea sp. AMD
TTCTAAAAACCGGATTTGGCTTAGGCAATACGTACGATAGTATTTCACCTACCCTGCGTATTGATGTGATGTTGCTTCGCAAACCCATCATCCCCATTCAACACCAAACATTCCCCCTGCATTTATCTGACCATTATCCCAGCATTTGCGATGTAATGATGAAAGAGTAGGAAGAAACTATTCATTTATCATTTTTTTACACTATTGTCCGACTAAATTACAAATAAAAAAGGGCAGTTCCTAAGAACCGCCCATATTAGCTAAGTTTGAGTTACCACACCTAAACTTTACTAATGATGTATAATGTGCCTGACTTGGTGCGTCTGCTAATTTTCTTTATCACCATTTAATAAATCTTCAGCAAGCATCTTTGCCTGTGTGATTACTGTCTCAACAGCTTTCTCTTGCAAGTCTGGCGGATAACCGCGTAAGCGTAAAATCCTTCGGATGTTTCGTCTTAATGCTGATTGCACGCTTTCTTTAATTGTCCAGTCAATGGTCGTGCGTTCTGTTTCTTGCTTTACCAAGTCAAGCATTGCGTTTACTTCACGGTCACTTGTAAACACTTCTCCATGGTCTGCAACCCGCTTTTTTGTTTTTACTTGTTTGGTATCGTTCATATCACTATATGCTGTGTCCACTTAAATGTTTTGTCGCTAAGTTAAGTTTTTATAACCTGTTTGCTGTCATTGTCAAAGGCAAATTATTAATTGTCTGCCAGTTGGGTGGTGGGTAGGCTTGGTGTATTGAATAAAGATATATTGCTGAAGTGCATTGCTACTGATGATAGATATTCGTCAGCTGGGGTGGGTAGGCAGTGTGTTAGCATTTTTAGCTCTTGGCAAGGTTGGCCTTGTGTCTGGGTTTTGTGTGCCTTGCCATGTGCTAAAAATAGCGTTGGGTCGGGTGGCAAAGTCATGGATGATTGTATATGTGCAGGATGCTTCAATAGGGTGACACATAACGTTTTGCGGCTTTGCGTTCGTGCGGGATTTCAGGGAACAAAACTGTCAACCCAGCACTAAAGTTAAATTGAAAAACTGCACTTGAATTTAAGCACTTCACCCCGCATGACGCAAAACCGCTGTTACCAGCTGGCGTTCTTGTCCACCGTGTCTGAAAACCATTGTCGTTGAGTTTCACTGTCATTGCCCGTGTCGTGTTGGACTTTGCGGTTGCGTATTTTGTTTTCACTAGGGGAGAAGATTTTTTAATTACTCACTTCATAATTGTTTTTTAAAGGTGTTCGTGAACCGCAAGTGGTTTCAATTTTGTCTGCGAGGGAAAGGTGGAAGCTCTTTTGCAAGCTTTGCCCTGAGCTTGGGCTTGTGCGGCTTGCAAATGTGCTTACACCTGTGCGTTGGCTTGTTCTCATGCTGTTAAATTGTCTGCTAATAATTCTGCTTGCTTTAATACTGTGTCAATTGCCTTTTGTTGCTTGTCTGGTGGATAGCCGTATTTGTTTAATGTCCGCCTTACAAGCACCATGAGTTTTGCTCTTGCACTTTCTCTAATTGTCCAGTCAATTGTTGCGTTTGCTCTTACTTTGTCTGCGATTTCTCTTGCAATTTCTTTTAATGTGTCGTCACCCAAAACTTGAACTGCACTGTCGTTTATTTCGAGGGCATTGTAAAAAGCAACTTCATCATTATTCAGACCGAGTTTTTCTCCTTCCTTGTCAGCTTCTTTAATTTGTTTGGCAATGTTGATGAGTTCCTGAATAATTTCAGCCGTTGTCAGCAAGTTGTTTTGATAGCGTTTTATAGCACCTTCCAACATTTCTAAAAGTTTCTTGCTCTTTACAAGATTTGTCTTGGCTCTTACTTTCAGTTCGTTGTTCAGAATCTTTTTTAGCAATTCGATTGCTAAATTTTTATGCTGCATTCCCTGAACTTCCAAAAGGAACTCGTCTGATAATATTTCTAGTCCTGAAATTTCGGGTTTGTCAATTCCTGCTGCATCAAAAATGTCAATTACTTTATCGCTGCTCAATGCCTCATCAACTATTTGCTTAATCGCAGTTTCAATTTCTACATCTGATTTGCCACCGCCAATTGGAGCATCAAATTTTGCCAACCTTGCTTTCATGGCTTGGAAAAACGCAACTTCGGGTAAATGTGGTTGAACTTCTTCTTTGGTAATACAAAGTGAAAGTGCCTGACTTAACAAACTTACTTCTCTGATAAATCTTTCTTTGCCATCCTGTAAGCCTAAAATGTGTTCTTCTGCTTGCAGAATGATGGAGAGTTTTTCCTGTGCATCTACAACAAAAAATCTGCGGTAGTTGAATTTGAAACTGCCTTCATAATATGCTTCGGGTTCTTCAACTAAAATATCGTTACGGGTGATGCTGTCTTCATTGAACATTTGCTGAACGACTTCCAATTTCTCTTTGAAAATTTCAAATGCTTTTTCAATGTTCTCGGCAGGGTCGCCCTTTCCACCTGCTTCACCATAAAATGAAAGTGCCTTTTTCAAATCTGTTCCAATGCCTAAATAGTCCACAATCAAACCGCCTGGCTTGTCTTTGAAAACACGGTTTACTCTTGCAATAGCTTGCATTAGGTTGTGTCCTCTCATGGGCTTGTCAACATACATAGTATTCAAGCAAGGAGCATCAAAACCAGTCAGCCACATATCCCGAACAATTACCAATTTCAATTCATCAGCAGGGTCTTTCATCCGTTCCGATAAATCCCTGCGTTGTTGTTTGGTGGTATGATGTTTTGAAAATTCAGGACCGTCTGCACTGTTGGTTGTCATTACCACTTTTATAGCTCCTTTGGTCAAATCATCATTGTGCCAATCGGGGCGAAGTGCGATAATTTCTTTGTAAAGGTCGGCTGCAATTCTTCGGCTCATGGCTACAATCATTGCTTTGCCTTCAAAAACAGTTTGCCGTTTTTCAAAATGCGTTACAATGTCTTTTGCCAAATTTTTTACTCGGTCGTGATGCCCAACAATGGCTTCCAACTTTGTCCATTTGGCTTTAGCTTTCTGCTTTTCGGTGAGTTCTTCGTCTTGTTCTAATTCCTTATCAAATTCTTCAATCAATCGTCTGCCTTCTTCGTCCAGATTTACTTTAGCCAATCGACTTTCATAGAAAATTTTAACTGTTGCTCCATCATCAACAGCATCTTTAATGTCGTATCGGTCAATGTAATTGCCGAAAACCTGCGGAGTGTTTACGTCTGTGCCTTCAATCGGTGTGCCTGTAAAACCAATGTAGGTAGCATTTGGCAAAGCATCACGCATATATTTGGCAAAACCATAAGCAATGCGTTTTCCGATTACTTCTTTGGTTTCTTTATCTTTTTCATCAACTAATTTCGCTTCAAAACCGTATTGTGTCCTGTGTGCTTCATCTGCAATCACCACTACATTTTTACGGTCAGAAAGTTGGTCGTAAACGGATTTATTGTTTTCGGGCAAAAACTTCTGAATGGTTGTAAATACAATTCCACCACTTGCCACTTTCAACAATTCTTTCAAATGTTCTCTGTTTTCTGCCTGAACGGGTTCTTGTCTTAGCAACTGAACTGATGAAGCAAAAGTGTCAAACAATTGGTCGTCCAAATCATTACGGTCTGTAATTACCACAATGGTTGGATTTTTCATTTCGGGTGAAGTAATAAGTTTTCCAGAATAGAAAACCATACTCAAACTTTTGCCCGAACCTTGTGTGTGCCAAACAACACCGCCTCGTTTATCTCCGTTTTCACCTGATGCGTTTACAGTTGATTGAACGGCTTTGTTTACAGCAAAGAATTGATGATAGGCGGCTAATTTCTTTACAGTCTGAATTTGTATCAATCCTGTTTTTGCATCTTCCTTTTTCGATTTTTCAAAGACAATGAAGTTGCGAACTAAATCCAAAAGAGTTGCTGGCTGCAACATGCCTTTCAATAAGGTTTCTAATTGTGGCTTAAATCGTGATGCTTCTTTTATACCGTCAGCCGTTTTCCATGTCATGTATCGGCTCAAATCTGCTGAAACGCTTCCTGCTTTACATTCCAAACCGTCTGATAAAATGCAGATGGCGTTGTAAGTAAATAAACTTGGAATAATCGATTTGTAAGTTTGTATTTGCTGATAAGCACTTTTGATGTCTGCATTTTCACTGGCTGCATTTTTCAGTTCAACCACTACCAAAGGCAACCCATTTACAAACAGCAAAACATCAGGTCGTTTATTCTGATTGTTTTCAATGATGGTGTATTGATTCACTACCAAAAACTGATTGTTGGCAGGATGCTCAAAGTCAATCAATGCAACTTCGTGGCTGCGTTCATAACCGTTTTCCTGATAAGGTATTTTTACTTTCTCCACTAACAGACGGTGAAATTCTTCGTTGTTGTGCAACAAGTCAGGTGAAGCAATACGCAACACCTTTTGAACGGCTGCTTCTTGTGCATCTAAAGGAATTGTAGGATTGATTTTGGCAATGGCAGTTCTCAACCGATTGATCAAAACAATCTGACTGAAATTTTCTCTTTCACAAAAAAGCCCTTCGGGTGAAATCTCTTTGCCGTTGGCGTATTCCCATCCCTGCGATTGCAAAATTTCAATCGCTGACTGCTCAATGATATTTTCGGTGATGGGTTTGCTCATTTCTTCTTCTTGGGAGGTGTTATCTTTTTTACCTCTTTATCAAAATCGCTTTCAAAAGTCTTGTCTTGTTTGATGCGGTATTTCTCATATTCTTTTTCAGCTAGTTTCTTGGCAACTTCATGGCTTACTTTTCCTGCATCCTTCAAAATTTTGTATTCATTGAATTGCAGAAACGCATCAATTTTCTGCACCCAATCAGCCATTTTCATCGGTATCTGCCTTGCAGCCTGATTTTCGGCATAGTCCAGATACATGGTAACCACTCGTTCCAGTTCTTTGATTTCCTTTTCAATCAGGTAGTTTTTGGCAATGCTCACATCGGTTTTCATAATCTTGCCTGAAGGTGCATTTTTCCAAGTTTGTAAGCCCATGTTCGGCTCTGATGCTTTGGCTCTTTCGGCAATGATTTGAGCAGCCGTTTTGCCCGTAATTGCCCAATGCAATTTGTTCTGAACGGTTTTGAAAAAGGTTTGTGTGATGTCCGCTTCTTTATTGTAGTCAATGCTGCACTGCTCGTAGATGTCGGTAATTTTTTGATAAAAACGCCTTTCGCTTGCCCGTATCTCACGGATGCGTTCTAAGAGTTCATCAAAATAGTCCTTACCAAAGCGTTTTCCTTGTTTCAGGCGTTCATCGTCCAGCACAAAACCTTTGATGATAAACTCCCGAAGGGTTTTGGTAGCCCAAATTCGGAATTGGGTTGCCTGACGGCTGTTTACCCTGTAACCCACAGCAATAATGGCGTCCAGATTGTAAAACTCCATTTTTCGGGTTACGTTTCGGCTGCCTTCCTGTTGAACTATTTCCAAAATGGAAACAGTTGCCTCCTGAACCAATTCGCCTGATTCAAAGATATTTGCAAGGTGTTTACTCACGGCTGGAACTTCTACGCCAAAAAGTTCAGCCATCCGTTTTTGGGTTAGCCAAAAGGTTTCCCCCGAATAAATGACTTCTACCTTTATGTTTCCTTCGGGGGAACTATACAAGATGATGTCGGATGAATTGTTTTTATTTTCTGCCATTGTCAGAATTAGGATTTTGAGGATTTTGAGATTTTAGGATTGTTTTTGATGTAGTCTTTATTGTCAGGATGATTGACATTATACACTCTCTTGAACTCTAAACTTTTGGCACCGAAATTTATCAGCAGACCTATTGGCAGGTTGTATGCCTGACAATAGTTCATAGCTTGTGCCAGATGCACATCTTCCAGTTTTATTAATGCTTTCAATTCCACCATAATAATGCCTTCCACAAAAAAATCCACTCTGCGGGTGCCAATATCTTTGCCTTCGTAAAAAACAATCATTTCCATTTCACGTTGAAAATCCAAGCCTTGCTTACTCATTTCTATGGCTAACGCCCTTTGATATATCACTTCCTGAAAGCCATTGCCTAATGTGCTATGCACTTTCATGGCACAACCAATGATTCTATGAGTCAATACTTCGTGTTTCATATTCCTATTATCCTTTAATCCTTAAAATCATAATTCAGACGTATTTCCCCGCTCATCAACTTAGGCAGCAAGGTATCCCGCAGCTGGGTTAGCGTGCGGATTTGTTTGTGGTTTTCAAAAATTTTTAAAGTAAGTTCTTTCGCATGTTTTGTAAACTCAATTGCTTTTTCTTTATTAGGTTTAACGAACTCAAAAGTTGGTATTGCTTGTTTACTTAGATGCAAAACAGTTGAACCATTTGCGTTTCCTTCACAATGTCCCTTAAATTCTCTTGTTCTCATTAAGTAATATAGAAACTCAATAGATATCCAATCAATTTTAGGAATAACTTTTACCATGTCCATTGAGATTACCATTGTTTCATATTTGGGATTGCCCAATACTAATGCTGGATTACCAATAACTTCAGCATCTTGAGTAATGTCAGTATGAGCAACAACTAAATCCCCTTCTTTTACAGTTTGTTGCTCCTTATATTTTCCTGTGAATTCTTTAAATCCATCAATTCTAAAACCACCATTTCTATCAAAGCTTTTCAATGAAACCATTGCAGTTGTTGATGGATTTAGTTCAGTGCTTTTGTATGAAACTCCGTTTATAGTGTTAACCAAAGAACCAAGTTCAATAATTTCAGTTGAAGTATTACCCTCCACAAACCACTGCCTGAAAAGCGTTTCGGCTAATTGTTCTAAGGTTTTGTTTTGGCGGTGCAGCAGGTCTATTTTGTCGTCTAAGCTGCTTAATACTTCGGCTATGGCGGTTTGTTCGGGGAGCGGGGGGAGGGAAACAGTTATCTGTTCAAATGTCTGTTTGGTAATAGTATCAAAAACAGCACCATAAGAATTCGAAATGAACTGTGAAATGTTATCTTTTAATAGATAATAAATAAAATCATTAGTTGTTAGTCCTTCCTTTGCATTGATTCCATAGTTAGATTGATTAAATGCCATGTCCCGTCCGAGCATTGATATCACTCCAACAGTTCCTCTCGCTGAGATGATTATTTGCCCTTTTTTCAAAATTTTCGTGCTGCTTTCTTTCAATCCCTTTTCAGTAATTTTTTTCTCAGCATCATAACAATATTTTCTCCCCGTATTAAAGTCAGTTACCGATAGCCAAGGAATATCTCCATTCCAATATTCAGGAACGGACGTTTTAGGTGTACCACCTCCAATAAGCTCACATAGATCAGATAGTTTATATTCCTTCCACTCACTCATGTTATGCAGCTATTTTGAGTTTGCCAATGTTTTCGGGAGTATGCCTTTGGCTCCAAAGTATGAAATCCGCATTTTTGCTTCGTAAAGCATCCAAATATTCTTCCTGTATTTCTTTTTCTTCATCATTAATTACAGCCAGGCCTATTACTTGCTTATTAGTTACTCTTTCCCTCACACTTTTTATGTCTTCCCAAGTGAATAAAAAATTGGGCAGGTTGAGTTTATTCAAAGTATTAAATGACTTCAAAACAATTTCTTTTTCACGGTAAGCAATTTGAAAATCAAAAGTGAACTCCAAACCTGTGCTTCCTTTGGAAATAAACTGTGGTGTATAAATGATTTGCTGTTCGTCTAAATATCCCTGCACATCTTCTTTAAATACGGAAGCAACCGTATGTTTAGCCATCATATACATGTCATTAATTTCTGAAATGGCAGAAATTAAATTATGCTTTTTTTGGGCAAAATTGTTTTCTGTTGCTTCAACAATAAGCTCGTCATCTTGTAATTGAATGCCGTAAGTCAACAATATTCGTTCAAGCAAATCTTTTCGCTTTGGAGAACGGGAAATAGGTGAGCCAATTAAATCCAAATTTTTAATTGTAACTCCATCATCTGACATAAGAATTTTGCCGTTATCCTTTTTAGCATAAACTTCCAGTGTGTCATTGAATAAGCCAATGAACGGAGTGCTGATTACAGCCCAATTGCTTCCTGTTTCGGTAATTACCGAAGTTCTTCCTTTAAGGAAGTCGTAGTATTTATCTATTAATTCGTTTACCCAGTTGTTCATATCAGTATGGGATTTATTCTAAATATCGTTTTTAAATTTATTATCTCATTAAAGCGTTGAAAGACCTCTAACACATCGGCAGATGCCGTAATGCTTTTAACCGGGAAATTGTCATTTGTCAGTGGCAAAGCCCAATCTAAAGTTGTTTTATATCCTTCCACATAGTAGTGAATGTGATGGTCGTGGTAGTCAAAAAACATTCCTGCAAAAGGATGAAAAATTTCAGGGACTTTATCAGTTATTATTTCAGGGTTTTTGTGTTGACCGCTGTAATCAACTCTTAATAATCCTATTTTGGTTTCGCCTTCCAACAGATACAATGAAAGTTTAAATTGGTTCTTTTGGCTTTGTGTTATATCATAAATAAAAACAAAGTCTGCATCGTCAGGCGAAATAAGTGTGTATTTCTGAGTAAAAGGAAAAGGTTGTGTAAATGAAATTTCATCTTTCAACAAACCATTCGTTTCTACCTTTTTAGGCAGTTGCAAAAGATATTGTGCTTGTTCTGTTGTAAACATGTTTTTCAATTATTTGGTAAATCCAATTTTTCCAAATTCCTTCTTATTCTTTCGTTCAATGCATCTTCTTCGGCAATTTGTTTTTCCAATTCTGCTTTTAAAGAAGTAAAGCGTTCGGCAAAATTGAAATCGTCTTCTTCTTCAGCCAGGCCTACATATCGGCCGGGAGTAAGGGCATAGTTTAATGCTTTTACTTCTTCCAGCGTGGCGCTTTTGCAAAAGCCCTGTTCATCGCTGTATTTGCCTTCGTCTGTGCGCCAGTTGTGGTAAGTCTGCGCAATTTTTTCAATATCTTCTTGGCTCAGCTCCCGTGTTCTACGGTTAATGAGGTGGCCCATGTTTCGGGCATCAATAAAAAGAATCTCACCCTTGCGCTGCTGCTTGTTCTTTTTCATAAACCACAGGCAGGCGGGTATCTGCGTGTTCAAAAACAGTTTGGTAGGCAGGTTTACAATGCAGTCAATCAAATCGCCATCTACCAGGGCTTTGCGTATCACATCTTCGCCACTGCTGTTGCTGGTGAGTGAACCTTTGGATAAGACAAATCCGGCTTGTCCGTTGGGCGCAAGATGATAGAGGAAATGTTGTATCCATGCGTAGTTTGCATTGCCACTCGGAGGCACGCCGTATTGCCAGCGTGCATCTTTTTGTAAGAGTTCACCGCTCCAGTCGCTGTCGTTAAACGGAGGATTGGCAATGATGTAATCGGCCTTCAGGTCTTTGTGTGCATCGTTTAAAAAACTGCCTTCGTTGTTCCATTTTACATTACTGCTGTCAATACCTCTAATGGCAAGGTTCATTTTTGCCAGTCGCCAGGTGGTTTGGTTGCTTTCCTGTCCGTAAATAGAAATATGGTCGGCAGGGTTTAATGAAAGTTTTTTGCCTTTGTTTTTCTTATAGTAATCCTGATGGGCTTTAATGAATTTTTCGCTTTGCACAAACATGCCACCGCTTCCGCAGCAAGGGTCAAAAACTCTGCCCTCATAGGGTTCAAGCATTTCAACCAATAGTTTTACCACACTTTCAGGCGTATAGAACTGTCCGCCTTTCTTGCCTTCTGCCAAAGCAAATTCGCCTAAGAAATATTCAAACACTCTGCCCAACAAGTCTTTGCTTTGGGCTTCTTTCGTTCCTAAAGTGGCAGTGCTAACCAAGTCAACCAGTCCACCTAAACTGCCTTTGTCTAATTTTTCCTGTGCATACACTTTGGGCAAAACGCCTTTCAATGATGGATTGTCTTTTTCAATGGCATCCATGGCATCGTCAATGTCTTTGCCAATGGTGGGCAATTTGGCTCTGCCTTGCAGCCATGTCCAACGGGCAGAAGGTGGCACATAAAACACTTTTTCGGCTACATATTCATTTTTGTCTTCGGGGTCGGCTCCTTCATAGTCGCCTTTTCCTTCTTTTAGTTTGTTGTAAAGTTCTTCAAAAGCATCAGAGATGTATTTCAGGAAAATCAGTCCTAAAACCACATGCTTGTATTCGGCAGCATCCATGTTTTTACGGAGCTTGTCAGCCGCTTTCCAGAGCTTCTTCTCTAACGGTTCTTCAATATTTTCTTTCGTCTTTTTCGCCATTTCTCGGTGTTAATATGTAAAGATTTTATAGTCTGCTAAGTTAAGTTTTATAGTTGCATTGTCGTCATAAGTGCGTGGGCAAAAAATTGCTCTTTTGGTTTTGCGAAGGGTCGGCTTGTGTGTCGGGCAAAAGCCAATGTGCCATTTGTGCGGTGGCAATAAAATTGAATTAAAAAAAATGTGCGGTGGGGAAAATAAAAAATACAGAAGGGTCGGCAATGAGTGTCGGCTTACTCGCTGTCCGTTTGAAATATGGTCTGTATGTTGGTCACCTGTTGTCAAAATGGTTTGTCCTTGTATTAATGTTCAATTTTTAGTCGTCTGTTTCGTTGTTGCGCTGTCGTCATACGCTTGCAGGTAACGAACAGGGCTTGCTGCAGGTGTGGCATTAGGTCTTATGTATGAGTTGACAGGATACTCGCTTAAATTTAAGAGTAAAATATCCGCTCATTTTAAAACTTCATTTCCATGGCTAAAGTTAATCAATTAGATTTCACAGGTAGTACCATTTTCTGTGGCCTTGATGTACACAAAGAATTCCGTCAAGCCCGGACTGAAGCCGAGTAGCGAACTGCTGATGATGCTAACAACGTCCAGCCACACTTGCAGCACAGTTCATGTTAGCGGTTCACCCTTCTCTCTCAAAATGGCAAGTCGTCTATTTCTTGTACTACTTGTGTTGGTTGTGGCTTTGGAAACTTTGTCTTGTAATATGAATTAAGAAAAAGTCCAACCGTAGCAACACTGTTGATGATAAAATAAGTGTAAACCGTGTCATTGATTAGATAATCATCTTCGGTCTTTCCATGGAAATCTGTCTTTTCACTTCGCAATTTTTCAATGGTCTGGTTTATCGCTAAAAGTGAACTTGCAATAGTCTTAATCTCTTTAGGATGTTCATCGTTTGTCAAGTTGAACTCCTTTAAAATTATTGATGTCAATTTATAAAGAGTTTCGCCGCCTGTTGTTTTACTAGAAATCCTATCGTCTTTTAAAATTTCTTTGATAATGCTTTCAAGTGCTGAATTAGCAAGTCCAACAGCTAAACTTGGGTCTGCCTCAATTTGTTTGTAAGCTTTTGAAAAAGTGTCATAAGCTGTTTTATATTCGGATTTAAGTTCGTTTTTAAATGTCGGAATTGAGGGAATGAAATCAGGTGTATCAACTCCTAAGTCAATAGCAATTTTTAGCAGCGTTGTACCATCCATTGAACTAAGTGTCGCAAGTAAATCTATTTTCTTATTGTCCTTTTCTATAACTCTAAAGTTCTCCCAATAGTTATTGTTGAAACCATTTGGTTCGTAATTGTCTTCGTGCCATTTGTCAATGTAATATCTAACTTGTTCGTAAGTTGGAAATTCTAACCAAATAGCTTCACTAACCGACTTAACAAGTTTCATCTGATATTTTGGAGAAATCAAATCATTCATCTTCGCAAGTTAATTTTTTTGTAGGATGTCGCAATAGGGTGACCGCTAACGGTTTCGGGCTTGGCGAAGGTGGCGATTTTCACCACGAATGTTGATGCGGAGAACCAATGTTTGATTAACCACAAAACTGTCTGCGGAGCACTTAACCGCCACTTTTGCCAAACCCGTGTTACAAGCTGGCCTTCTGTCCTCCGTTATTGTCAAACCGCTGTCAGTAAAGGTTTTCGCTGTTTCTGTCCAACCGTTTTTGTTTCGGCTGAGGGTGGCGAAAAAATAAAACACCGAAGGGAGGGAAGAAAAAAATGAATTTCTTTTTGGGCTGGTGAAAAGCACACTCTTTTGCAAGCTTTGGTTTGTGCTTGGGCATGTGCGGCTTGCAAATGTGTGTGCTTTTGTGCGTAGGCTTCTCATGCTAGTAATTTTTCTAATTTCATTTTCCACTTTTCCCAGTCTTTCATTTCCTTAGTCTGTAAATCTATAAATTTCTGTGTATGGTCGTGATGTATTAAGTGACAAAGTTCATGTATAATCACATATTCAATACAGCCTTTGGGTGCCTTTATCAATTCAGGATTTAAAATGATTTTTCCTTTTGGTGTGCAACTGCCCCAACGTGTCGGCATGTCACGCAAGACAATTGAACTTGGTTCAACTTTGTGTTTTTTGAATTTGTCAATCAGTGGTTCAGCAATTGCATGGAACTTTGTCCGTGCATGTTGTAAATACCAATTGTCTAATAAGTCCTTTGCTCTTGATTTTTCACTCGCTGTTACTTCAATGAATTTGCCTTTTAGTTTTACAGATTCCTCCTTAGCAATTATAATTTGCAAGCGGTATTGTCTGCCTAAATACAAATGTGTTTCACCGCTTATATATTTTCTTTTCGGTGTTTTTGGTTGAAAGGAAAGAAAGAAGCTTTGTTGTTTAATAATCCAAGGTGCTTTTTTTCTGATTTTCTCTTTCACTTTTTCAATGGTTGTGTCTGTTGGTGCTTTTACCAACACTTCCATTTCAGGTGTTACAGTAATACCAAGGGATTTTCTGTCTGAATACTCCAAACGAAAATCTATTGTTCTGCTTCCAAATTGTATAGCTGCTATCATCATTTGTAACGGATTTTAGCTACTTCAATACAATCTTCTGCAATCTTGTCCATGTCTTTAAATGACAAGTCAACGTTGTATTTGTCTCGTACTTCATCAATCAGATAGTCGCCAATTTCAATCAGCAATTTTCCTGTAATGTTTGTTTTGAATTGCCAGTCAATAATGGGTTTTCCGCTGTCTAAAACAGAATCTTGAATCAGGTCGTCAATTTGTAAAGCCGTTTGTGTTGCGACCTCTTTGCGAACTATATTGTCTTGAATTTTGTCAGAAAGTGCTTCAACTGTCAACCCATAAAAAGCTTTGGCTACATCTCTGTTCTTCAATTGCTCCGGTATATCATTGTCGGTATGAGCCAAAACACTGTTCATAATATCTTGAACTCTGCTCAGGTATTGTGCTTCACTGATTCTCTTGGCTTCATAGTCGGCAATCGTTTCTTTTAGCATTTGCGAAAACTTCTTGTAAAAAGCAGGGTCTTCATCCATTTTCTCCGTAATGTGCTTCGCTGTTCTGCTCGCAATCTTATCTGCTTTGGCTGCTTTGCCAGTGGTGTTTTCTACTTCTTGCTGAAATTTATCCTTATCGAAAATGTTTATCAGTTCAGTGATGGTTTCAATTTTTTCTGTAGTGATGTGTGTGTCAATCAGTTTTTGAATTTGTCCTTCGTATTGTTTGTAGTCAATTTCATCGCTGTATCGTTCAACTACAGCCAATCGTAACTTCAAAAACATAGCTAAATCTTCTTTGTAACGATTGATAACCTTTTCCTCTACTTCCTTATGAAATTGGATAGAGGACAATGCCAGTTTCAAACTCTTGGCAAAGGTTGCTAGTTTATCGTAAAACAAAACCCGTATCGCTTCATCTTTCAATAATTGCTGATAGGCTTCTGCATCTCTTTTGTTGGCTATGGTTTTAAAAATATCCCAAAGGTCTGAATGTTTTTGCGGAAGCTTTTTAATTTCCTCCGAAATATTGGTGAGTGTTCCTGCTAAATCTTCTTCATCAAAATCTTCAAATGAAGAGTACATCTGCAAAGCATCATCCAGATTTTCAATCACACCATAGTAGTCAATGATGTAACCAAATTCCTTGTCAGGATAAATACGGTTTACCCTTGCAATGGCTTGTAATAACTTATGCCCTTGTAAATTTCTAGTGAGATATAAAACGGTGTTTTTAGGTTCATCAAAGCCAGTAAGCAATTTGTCAACTACGATGATGATTTCCGGGTCTTTTTGATTCTTGAAACGGCTGATGATGTTTTTCTCATAGCTTTTTGAATTGCCATGTTCGTCCATCATTTTTTTCCAAAACTGATTTTCCTTTTCAGTTGACTTCTCATAAGCACTTTCTTCACCCTCTCGTTCATCAATAGATGAAATCAACACTTCGCTACTTACAATACCTATTTCATCCAAATATTCTTTGTACTTGATGGCATTCACTTTTTTATCACAAACTAATTGCCCTTTGAATGGTGTTTTTCCTTGCCAATTGTCTCGAAAATGATAGCTGATATCCCAAGCAATCATTCGCATTTTTTGCTCGGCTGAGTTTAGGTGGTCGTAACGAGCAAACTTTTTCTTGATATCTGCTTTTTGATATTCGGTTAATGGCTCTGACACCATCCCGAAGAAAGTGTCTATCGGACTGGCATTTACATCCTGCAAAGCCAATCGTCCTTCATAGAGCAAAGGAACAACTGCTTTGTCTTTAACTGCCTGGTCAACAGTGTAAGCATCAATTACGCCACCAAATTTGGCTGCTGTGCTTTTGTCCTTTTTGAATAGCGGTGTTCCAGTCATGGCAATAAAACATGCATTGGGCAATGTTTTCTGCATGTCCACATTAAAAGTCCCGTGCTGTGTTCGGTGACCTTCATCTATCAGAACAAAGATGTCATGGCTTTCTAATGGTTGATTGATTTTCTTTACTGCAGCCACAAACTTGTTGATGATAGTCGTAACCACTGCATCGCTTTTGCTTTCCAGTAATTCCACTAATCGCTGTCCAGTAGTAGCGTTTTCTACAAACTTGCCACACTTCCTGAACGTGCTCGTAATTTGGTTATCTAAATCGGTTCTATCTGTTACCAATACTATTTTTGGATTGCGTATGCTGGGTTCCATGGCAATGGCTTGTGCCAACATTACCATGGTCAACGATTTTCCACTTCCTTGTGTATGCCAGATTACGCCTCCTTTTCGTTTTCCGTTCTCCACATTTCTGATGCGTTGCATAGATTTTTTAATGGCGAAAAACTGCTGATATCGGGCAACTTTCTTTTCTCCATTGTCAAACAAAACGTAATTGAAAACAATATCCATCAATCGTTCAGGACGACACAATCCATACAAATAATTGTCCTGTTCGGTGGGCAGAATTTCTTCTTGCTCTATTGCATCAAAGTACTGGCGAACATATTTGAAGCGGTCTGAAAACAATTGTTCTTTTATTGAAACTGGTAGTGGCTTATTTTTGAGTTCATGTAATTTGTTTTTATAGTTGCGTTCTTCTTCATCATTGCTAAATTTCTCCTGCCACTTTGCCCAGAACTTTTCGGGTGTGGCGTTAGTAGCATAAGCCGCTTCTTGTGTGGCAATACTCAAAGTGAATTGCGAATACACATACAGGCTTCTGATTCCATCTTCTTGTTGATTACGCAAATGCTGACTGATAGCCTGTTTCAAGGGTTCTTTCATGTCAGGTCGTTTGCATTCAATTATGCAAAGCGGAATGCCATTTACAAACAATACCAAATCGGGGCGGTAATGCTCTTTACTAGTGCTTCGCATTACACTGAATTCTTCTGTTACGTGAAATACATTGTTGCTGATGTTTTTCCAGTCAATGTATTGAAGGGTGAAACTCTTTTTGTCGCCATCTACACTTTGTTCCAATGCCTGACCTAAGGTGAGCAGGTTGTAAACCTTTTCACTGGCTGCTATGTAACCCTCGTTCATGGGCAGATTCTTCAAAGCCAATATGCCCCGTTCTATATTCTCGTCTGTGAAAATGCTGGTTTTGGTAGCACTTACTCGTATGCTGTTTATTTCCTTCAATTGCCTTCGCAGTACATCTTCCAGCAATACATTGGTAGTTTTTCCACCTCTTAACCTTTCCGCTTCTGCCGGACTTAAATAGGTATAACCCAAATTCACCAGCATTTGCATTGCCGGAATCTGGCTGATATGGTCTTCTTTAAAACTTGGAGTGTCCACTTTATGAGTTATGAATGATGAATGATGAGTTATGAACCGTATTTATGTATAGAAAAGAGCGGTTTTCTTTACATGTTGGGTTTGTCATGTATAGGTTTTGGGCATTTTCTATACACGATACCTTGCTCATGGATAATTTTTCCCTGTTTTTGCCCTTGAATCGATTTTCATAGGTAGAAAATCGAATATTTTACCTATGACAAGCCCTTCATGGGTAAATTCTACTGGTACTTGCCAATGACTATAATTTGCTGACATTTTGTAAAAGGTTGTATAAATCGGAATTAATGTAATAGTTATCCTTCCAAATCTTTTGTTTGCTTACTATGCCAAGCTTATCCAATTCATCAAGGTATTTGGCGGCAGTTTTGCGGCTTACACCAGTTTCTTCCATCACAAAGTCAATCTTGGTGTAGGGGTGCCGGAATAAGTTGTTCAACAAATCCTGACTATAAATTTTAGGGAGCTCCGTCCTTATTCTATCCTTATGGCTTTGCATTAGCTTCTTAATCCCTTCAATGATTTTAATGGTTTGTAAGGAAGTCTGCTCCACACCATCCAGGATATACAGTACCCATTCTTCCCAGGCATTTTCGGTACGGACTTTTTGTAGCAGACGGTAATAGTCGCCTTTGTTTTGGTTAATGTAGCGGCTTAAATACAGGATGGGCAAATTCAGCATGCCTTCTTTTACCAGATATAGGATATTGATAATCCTGCCCGTTCTTCCGTTGCCGTCATAAAAAGGGTGGATGCTCTCAAACTGATGGTGGATAATGGCCATTTTTACCAGCGGGTCCCAATCACTGAGTTCACTAACATTCATAAACTGCTCCAGGTTGTTCATGTGGGCCACCACTTCATCGTGGGTTTGAGGCGGGGTGTACACCACTTCCCCGGTTTGTTCGTTTTTAAGTTCCGTTCCCGGAACTTTGCGAAAACCAGCCCGGTTTTCTTCTATGGTTGCCTGTATTTCTATGATGTGGTTGTTCGACAAAAATCCCTGTTGCCTCACGGTTTGAAATCCCCATCTTAATGCCTCTGCATAGTTGTGTACTTCCTTACTAGCAAGGGTTTTAAAATTCTTTGCCATAAAATCCGACTGAAACAATTCATCATTCGTGGTGATGATGTTCTCAATGGCCGAACTGTCTTTGGCTTCCTGCAAGGAAAGGGTACTGATAAGAATACTTTCATTCGGAATGCTCATGGCAGCCCCTTTCATCTCGGCCAAGGCACTGCGGGCAGCAGCCGTTTTTTTTAGGATGGCTTTGGTTTCTATATCGAAATCCAAAGGGAGTTGTGGTATTTTATATGCCATAATTATGTTCTTATCATTGATATAATTTATCGTTCTCCCAATTTTTCGGGTTGTTGATGATGTATGTGGCAATTCGATGATGGATGATGGGATTGTTCATCACGAATGATGTGTTCCCAATAATTGCGTTGCCATATTGTATCCATGATACCATTTTCACGAAACCATTTTGTAACGCCAATTTTATACCCCCCAACAATGGACCCAATGGTTTTTGACGGTGACCGTAGGGGCGAAAAATATTTCGCCCCATTTTCATTCGCCCTGGTTTCGGGCGAATAATTATTCGCCCCTACCAATTCGATGATACCGTGAACGTGATTGGGCATTACAATGTATTCATGTAAAATGACATTGGGAAAATGATTTGGAATTTGTAACCAACATTCATGGGCGTTGCATCCCGCATCATTCCATACCATTTCCCCGTTTTCAATTTCCCCGAACAAACACAACCTGTCCTGTACACATATGGTAATAAAATACAATCCCGCCTGTGAATAATCGTAACCTTTCAGGCGAATGGATTTGCGGTGGTGTATGTTTGGGTTGTATGGCATAATCTATCTCTTTTTATCCTTTGGTGGATTGGGATCATTCCCATAACTGTTTGGATTCTGAATCTTTCCATCCTTTCCGTGTGGTATCAATTCAGATTTTTCCTGTTTCGCCTTTTCCCGGCTCCAGTCCATGGCTTCCTTTTTGGTCTCAAAATGTTTGAAAGCTCTCTTTGCATTTTCTCGTTTTGAGTCCCAACCGCCTTTTTCGGCATTGGGAACTATATGTCTTTCTTTGCGCGGCATAATTGTCTGAACTATGATTTATTTGATTCGTGTGATTGCTGTGATTTATATTTCTTATTGGTAAGCCTTTTGAAATTCAGGCTTGTTTCACCGAAGTTTATCAGTAAACCAATTTCCAGATTATAGGCTTCCAAATAGTTGATGGCTTGGGCAAAATGGACATCTTCTAATTTAGAAATGGCTTTCAGTTCTACGGAAATAACGCCATCCACCAGGAAATCAACTCTACGGGTTCCTATTTGCTCTTCTCTGTAAAATATGGGCATTTCAAATTCTCTATTGAAAGCTATACCTGCCAAACGCATTTCAATTTCTAATGAACGTTGGTAAATCACCTCTTGAAATCCATTTCCTAAAGTTTTGTGCACAGTCATGGCACAGCCAATAATTTTGGAAGTGAGTTCGCTGTATTTGTATTGCTCATTAATCATTGTCTGAACTATGATTTTCTTGATTCGTTTGATTGCTGTGATTTTATATTCTTAGCATCCGAATCATGGCCATCATAAAAATCAGATGAATCATAGTTCAGACGTTTTTTCCCCGTCAACAATACCTGCATCAAGCCCTTCTTCTGCTCCCGCAACTTCTCTGCTTTAGCTTTGAGCAGGCTGATTTCTTTATCTGCCGCTTGCAGCACCTGGGCAATGGCGGTTTGTTCTTCGATGGATGGGTAAGGTATTTTTACAGTGCAGAAATCATCGTAACTGATTTGTTTGCCATCACGTATTCCAATAACAGCAATAGCCAGATGCCCAATAAAATCATAGCTCTTGAAATACTGCTTGTAGAATTCTTCATTAATAGGCTTTTTCGGTTTTAGAACCGTATAAGCCGGACTTACTAAACCTCTGTAATATGAATATTCCAAACCACCTTGAAATGAACGCAAGCTGATAACAAAATCTCCAACTTCAACTAATTTGAAACCTTCTGTACCTGTTGTTGGCATAGTTACTCTACCTTCCAACATTGTTCTTGGAATCATCCCTCTGTCTTGTGTGGCTGATAGCAATTCTTCATCAGCAAATCCTTTCTTTGTTACACTTTTGAAAACTTCACCTGCACCCAATTTTTTCCACTCCCCCTTAAACCCCCTCAACCTTTTCTTTCCCGTAAGCAATTGCTGCATGAGCCATTTTTTGCGGAGTTCTTTTTGGGCAATGAGTTTTTCGGTGGTGTGGATGGCTTTATCCCAGGTGCTTAGGCAAGCGGCTATGGCTTTTTGTTCGGGGAGGGGAGGGAGGGGGATTTTGATTTTGGATAAATCACTCGAATAAATGTGTACAACAGAGTTTCCTTGCCCTAAGACTCGCTTTTGCCTCTTAACAAAATCTGTTTCCAAAGCATAAGATAGACACTCTGGATTGATATTTTTGTTTGTTGAAAGAATAATTACATCGCCTCCTGCATACGCTTTATACGTACCAACATAAGCGACAGCTTTTCCAATCTCTTCAACTGTTTCACCCGAACCTGCAAATAGAATATCACCTTTTTTAATTTCTTTACTTTCAATAGCTACGTCTTCGGAAATGAAAGATTTGAAATCCTTAATAATAAAATCGTGGGTTGTATAAATTTCTCCATAGCGAATACATGGCAATCCTTCAGGAATAACCTGCTCCTTCAATATGCCTTTTCCTTTTGAAAACTTTCCCAAGTCGCCCAAACGAAAAATATTCCATCCTTCTGGAATTTCAGTATTGTAAAACGCTTTGGTATTTTTTGTTGCTGCCATCATTTTTTCTTTTTGGGTGATTTTAATGGCTTGGGTTCTTTGGCTTTTTCCAATTTTTTAATGCTATCGGCTACCGGTAAATCCTCGGGCATGGTGCCCCCAATTTCTTCAATGGTTTTGCGTACTTTTTTCCCGATTTCATAGTGGGTTTTATTGGCTTGTTGCTTGCCTTTGATGTTGTCTCGTCTTAGTTTTTCTTCGGTTTGTGTAGCACGGAACAAGTTAGCTGCCAATTCGGTACTCCCCATGTGGTCGAGAATGTTTTGGCTCTTTTTCAAGCCTTTGTTTTTATGGATACCTTTGGCGTCCAATCCACCATATAAACCCATATAGCCATGGTTTTGAAAAATGGCATAATCCAATGGCTCAATTACACCGGCATCTTTGGCAGCATCGGCCAATTGAATGTTGTGGCGTTTCATTTCTTCCCGCAAAAACAATCGTTTTTCATCTTCCGATGCTAAACGGTTGTATTCCTCCATCTGCCTTATTTCCTGCAAGCGGGTCTGAATAGCAAAATAGGTTTGCCCTTGAGCTACCACCTCTTTGCTTGGGTCAGCATTTTGCACAATGAGGTAACACGCATAACGAGATAGTTTTACACCGTCTTCCATGGGGCGTTTGGCTCCCGAGCCTATATCAACCATTTCGAGGAAGTCCTCGAAATGGTCTTCGATGCATTGTTCACTATTAACACAAGCCTCTTTGGCTTTTTCAATTACAGGTTTAAAATGGCGGTATTCAGAGTACTCCAATATCTTACCCAATTGTCTTGCAGACCACCACTCGTTGCCATCATTGTCAATTTGTTTGATTTGCTCAAACACCGTTTTATGTTGATTTGATAATTCGTTTGCCATAGTTAGTTCATTAATTGTTTTAGATAGACCTCAATCTCATTCTGCACTTTCACCAGTTCGCCTTCCAGTTGCTCAATCTCCATTTGCACGGCAGCAATATCTACTTCGGCTTCTTCTTCAAAGGTGTCTACATAGCGGGGTATGTTCAGGTTGTAGTCGTTTTCCTGTATTTCCTCAGGAGTGGCAACATAGCTATACTTATCTTCCACCACACCGGGCTGTAATTTGCCCGCAGCAAAATTCCGGTAGGTTGTTACAATGTGTTCAATATCGCTTGCCCGCAGCTTGTTTTGGTTTTTGGCACTTTCATATTGCTTGCTGGCATCAATAAACAAAACATTGGTGCTATTTTTTTGCTTGTTAAACACCAAAATGGCTGCCGGTATGCCCGTGCCGAAAAACAGGTTGGCAGGTAAGCCAATCACCGCTTCCAACAAATTTTCTTCAATGGTTTTCTGCCTTATTTTTCCTTCGCTGCTGCCACGGAACAATACACCATGCGGCACTACTACACCTGCTTTTCCGTGTTCGTTCAGTGTTTCTATCATGTGGCTGATAAATGCCCAGTCGCCTTTGCTTTTGGGAGGCACGCCCCTCCAAAAACGGTTGTACTTATCGCTTTCCGGGTCATAGCTCACAGTGGTTTTTTCTCCATCCTTATCTTCTACCTTGCCCCATTTGTCCAATGAGAAAGGCGGGTTGGCTACTACGGTATCAAACTTCATCAGCGCATCGCCCTCTTTCAGTTTAGGATTGCGGATGGTATCGCCCCAGCGAATGGTAGCATTATCAAAGCCATGCAAAAACATATTCATCACCGCCAATGCCCAAGTGCTGCCGTTGGCTTCTTGTCCGTAAAGTGAAAAATTATCTGAGCCCACTTCTTCACCTGCTTTAATCAGAAGAGAGGCAGAACCACAGGTAGGGTCGCATATACGTGAGCCGGGTTTACTTTTGGTGAGTTTGGCAATGAGTGTAGAAACTTCTTTTGGTGTAAAAAATTCACCTGCTTTTTTCCCGGCATCACTGGCAAAGTTTTCAATCAGGAACATGTAAGCACCACCAATAATGTCGTTCCCGTCTAAATGCGAAGGACGCAAATCCAGTTTGTCAGATTTAAAATCAATCAGCAAGGTTTTCAAGCGGGTGTTTTTATCCTTAGGCTCACCCAGCTTGCTGCTGTTAAAGTCTATGTTTTGGAAAATTCCTGCACCATCTTCGCTGTACAGTTTTTCACGGTTGGCTTCTTCCAAATCCGTCAATGCAATATTGATGAGTTCTCCAATATTGGCTTCATTACGGTGGTCGTATAAATACTTGAAATGACTGTGTTCAGGTACAATAAAACGTTCATGTTGCATGGCACGTTTGGCACGTTCTATATCACCGTTGTACTTTTTCAGGTAGCCTTCCATTTTATCGTCATGCACATCGCTGAGATATTTCAGGAACAGCATGGTAAGCACATAGTCTTTGTAAACGCTTGGGTCGATGCTACCTCTAAAGGTGTCGCAAGCTTTCCAAACTGCATCGTTGATGTCTTTTTGAGAAATTTTCATTGGAATGATGAGTTATGAGTTATGAATGATGAATATTTTGTTTCGTTGTTAGAATAGAGCTACGGAGCATCTTTAAAAGCTCGTTGGCGTCCTTATGAATGGTTGTGAATTCTTCTTCTGGAAGAAGTCCAGATTGATGAAGCAATTCAAGCCAGTAAAGTGTTTCGTCACATTCCTTTTGTGCAATGGAAAATTTATGTATGAAATCAGCTTTACTCTGTGCGTTTTGTGCTTCCCGAACATTGGCTCCAATGGAAGTTCCTGAACGTAACAGTTGCTTACTTATTACATATTCCTTCTTTTGTTCAGAAAGGAACTGAAATAGATTTACAATTTTCAGGGCAAACTGAAACGACTTGTCTTTTAAAGGATTCGGTTTTATATTTGTGTCTCTTTCGTTCATAATTCATTTATTTATCATTCATCATTGCGAAGCTGCCACCAGCAGCATCGCCTGAATTTGTTTTTCTCTTAGTGTTTCAATTTTCTGCTTCAAAGACTTTTCCTTGTTGCGGAGTTTGGTGATTTGCAGAATCGTCTTTTGGGTTTCAATGCTTGGTATGGTTATTTCCAGATTCTCTAAAACCTGTTTTGAAATAGAAGGAATGGAAGTTCCGATAGCTTGCCCTTTTAAAAGGGTTTGTGTGGTATGGTTATTTAGAAACCAAGCCAAATACTGGGGCAGCACTTTGTTGTCAGTTGGTCTGATAACAAAAAATGAAGTGGAAGCCACAGAAGGTTCGTTGTGGTTTTCAAAAACGGCTGCAAAGTTTTTAGTTCCCTTGGCAGCAAAAAGCACATCACCGTCTTTCAGCAAATGCTTTTCAGAAATCCCCTCAGCCAGCAAATCGGGGTGAAGAACCGAATGCAATTGCCCAAATTCGTCAAAATGCTTGGATTGTAAATACACCACTTCACCAATGCTAGAAGGCCTTGCAAAGAGTCCGGTTTGGATGTTTGTGATATCTTTTATCAGCTTTTTCAAATTTATACCTTTGTAATGATTCTACAAAAGTAGGCAAAGTTTCCTAACTTCCAAACATTTTATAGAAATAATTTTAAGTAGCGTGTCTACAAAATGAGATTATGTGGTCTGTACTGTCTTAGAGCGTGGGGAAAAAGTGGCTCTTTTCGCTTCGCTGAAGGGTTGGCTTACCGGTAGGGCAAAGCCAAATGTGCCACTTGTGCGGTGGCAATAAAATTGAATTAAAAAAAATGTGCGGTGGGGAAAATAAAAAATACAGAAGGGTCGGCAATGAGTGTCGGCTTACTCGCTGTCCGTTTGAAATATGGTCTGTATGTTGGTCACCTGTTGTCAAAATGGTTTGTCCTTGTATTAATGTTCAATTTTTAGTCGTCTGTTTCGTTGTTGCGCTGTCGTCATACGCTTGCAGGTAACGAGCAGGGCTTTGCGAAGGTTGGGCAATAGAAATCCCACTGCTTGCTTGGCCACTACAGACTCGATTAGCTAAAGCCAAATTACAGAAGCTTGGCCAAAAATCCTACAGCCGATGGGCCAAATACTTCAGCCCAACTTTTGCCAACACAATGTTGTAGGTAGCCCTTATAATAATTTACACTTTTAAATATTCTAAGTCATACAATATTTGTTCAAAGAAAAGAGTAACAAGGCAGGCTCTTTTGCAAGGGTTGCCTTTGCGGGTGGCTTTCGTGTGCCCTGTAAATGTGCCTGACTTGGTGCGGATGCCTTATTAATAAATGCGAATAAAAATTTTGTCTTTGCAGAAACTAATTATATAATCGCCATCTGTAGCATTTGTCAATGCGGACAACAATTTTGAAAAAGCGGGTGATAATTTTGTATTATCTGCCTGCAAAATGTGTCTATTGCCTAACAATTATGGCAAATAGCTCTACTGTGTCTTTAAAACCATGTGTCATTTTACTTTAGTTTTTTCCTCTTTTAAACTCTATTCCTTTTACTTGTGCAAATTGAGGGCTTGTTGCACCGAATAATGATTTTACATAACCTTTTACGTTCAAAGCTGTGTCTACCAAGCCTGTTGTATCGGCATAAAGAACATTGTCTCTGGTGAGACGGCTGTTACTCCAATCGGTATGGGTGTTAATTACGCTTATATTGTCGGCTTTAAGTTGTGTCAGTAAAGTTTGTAAAGCCGTCACTTTAAGTTCTTCTTCATTGGGATTGTATTCGGTATGAGAACTTACCAATTCAATCAATCCGTTAAAATGTTCTACCAATGTCAGTAGCATTGTCGAAGGCAGTTTCTTTGGTTTTGCAATCAGCAAGGGCTGATTTGGCTGTGGTAAGCTGGGATTGTGCAAATTGGCGATTTTTAAACTGTCTCTCGACGGATTGTAAGCTGCACCATAACCGATGCAAAATGAAATTAAAGTTTCAAAGTTGGCTACGTTTTTAGCGTGCCCTGTTTCTGCTGTACTTGGCATAATTCTGAATTTTGATGATTAAAAAAAGATTGTAAAAAAATTCAAAAGGGATATTATGCAAATGCTGATGTAAATGTAAAACATTTTTTGAGCAATTAAAAGCTACTTAAATAAAGTAATTGCCTTTTCAAGTTGAAGGTCAATGTTATTTTGTAATGCAGAAAGGTTAAAAGGTACAAACACATCAGGTGAGAACCCTGTTCCTTCATAAATCTTTCCATCTATATATTTAAACTTTGCCAATGATGTTTGTACGTTCATGAAATTGGGAACAGTAAAACTTCCGTCATTATAAACATTATTGTCACTTATGATTGGACCCGTAGCTCCAAATGTAGTTTCGCCTACAAAAGTTGAATTGGACATTGCTTTAATAGCCATTACAACTGCTTCAGATAAAGATGCTGAAACATTATCTGCTAAAATTATAATAGGAACTATTAGAGATTTTGAATTAGCTTGAGGATTAACATATGATGGAATCCATGCCGAATAATCTAATTTTCCATTCCCAATTTTATATTGTGTGTACCCAAATAATAAAGGTTTATCAATAAACCTACCCGCTAAAAAATTCAAATCACTTAAATCACCACCATAATTACTTCTCACATCAATTATTAAACCTTTAATATTAATGGGAAAATTATTTAGAGTATTAAAAAATGAATTTAAAACAGGTTGTATTTTATTTGCTGTTGTTGAATTATAAGCCTTTGATAAAGAAAAATCATTGCAAGAAAAATATAAGATTGAATTATTTATCGTACCGTATAAAACAGCCAATGGCTGACCAGCAAAAGAAAAATTATAATCAATGCCTAACTGAAAATTAGCATCTAAGTAATTAGTATCTACACTATAAAAAGAATAGGGATTATGAAAGGTTTGGCTCATCTTTTTTCTATCATAAGCAGGATATGCAAACGAATCAATAATACTGTTTTGAGTAAATGAAATATAATAATGAGCATCAATTAAAGTGCTTGTCATTTCTTTAAAATAAGAAACACTTTTTTTAATATCGGCAACATTATTCAAATCTAATTTTGCAAATAAAGGTTTGTATTTTTTATAAATATTATCCCAGTTGGTTGTATCAACATCCCAATAAACATAATTAACATTCATCTTGTTCCAATATTGCTCAAATACATCACTGAAAGTTTTTGGGGTGGTATCGGCAAAAGGTGGAGAGATTTTTTTGCACGAAATATTACAAATAAGTGAGCAAGAAACTAAAAATGCGAACCAATATTTTAAAAATGATAATGACATTACTTTGAAAGTATTACACATGCAAATGAAACATACAGCCTATTGAAATAAAGATGGTTTGATTGTATTGCATAGTTTGATTAATACTATATTTTTTTTGCTGTGAAGTTAGGGACTGATAATATATTGCATTGATAACTAAGGAATATTTTTGATTAAACTGATATGATGATGATAAACCTGCCGATGCTCCAAACTCAAAACGATTATCTTTTTCTTGATTGAATTGATAATTTTGTGAGTAACCTGTATAAGTTAAATAATGCGTAATCTGTCCTAATGTGTTTATGCTATCGTAGCTGTTAAAAACATTAGGGAGTACACCTTTTATTTTTCCAAATGCCCAATATGAAGCATACAAACCTACATCGGCAAAAATTTGCCATTTACTTTTTTGAAATATTTTATATTGAAAAATGAACGGCCACTGCAAATAAATATTGTTATACCTTGTATAAATACCTGCATAATTACCTGTGCGAATAAATGAATAATCTTTATTCAAAAAATCAATTTCTGTTTGAAAATTTATTTTATTACTGCACTTGTAATTTAACGGGAAACTTATACCCCAACTATTGCCGTTTTTATTTTGAGTATAAGAACGATTAGAAATGTTGGTGTTTAAATGGTTGTTAGAATAAGCTGCCGATAAGCCTGTACTAAATTGTGAAATACCTTTATAATAGAGGCTCAACAAAGAGAATGCAAATATTATTCTACAATTTTTGTGTAATAAATATTTCATGTGAATTAAGTGCTTCCAATAAAAAACATTGATATTTTGTTTTGGGAAACTTGTAATCTTTTAAAGTTAAAATATACCAAATACCATATTTTTTTGTCTTTCTCACTTTTATTTTTTTTACCATCACACTATCACCTTTGTGTATATAGCCTAATAATTTATCATGTTCTCTTGAGACTGAAGCATCATAAGGATAATTATTTTTGTAGCTTTCTAATTCGGCATCTCTGAATAACCACAAAGACCAGTTAAACGGGCTTTTAAAACTTATATGATTATACCATCCATATAAAGTATCCGAACCTTTGCCGATATACAGTATTGAACCTACTGTAATAATTTTATTCTTGCTTAAAATAATAGTATCATTATTCTTAGAGACATAGCAATTTTTTATAGAGTCATTATTAGACAAAATATTACTTTGAGCATAGGAAAAAATAGCTCCTATGCTCAAAATAAATGAAAGAATGCACTTTTTACTTATACTCATTTGAAAGCGAATTTACAGATTTACTAATTCTTAAAATGCAAAATGAGTGCAACAGGATTAGTGCCGTCGTTTACCATTACTTTCGCAACATTATAATAATCTAAATATAATAAATTAAAAGTTTGTAATTGGTCTTGAATTGAAATAAATCCATTTGAAAAGGACCATGTTGTACCTGAAGTGGGTGAAATATTTGTTGGAAATCCTCCATTATCTGTCCATGCAATTATTCTATTTATATTATTATTCTTAATGACTTTTTGTAATTCTATTGTTATTTCGTCGGCAGAGGTTTGTTGTACAATAGTTTGCTTTGTACATGAAAAAGAAAGAAATAATAAAAATAAGATGAATAAGAATTTAATTTGTTTCATACAAGTATATTTTAATTATTTACGAGATTAGCCAAAAAAGTTTTTACAATGGTTGATGGAGGAGCTCCATTATTTGGCACAACATTAAATTTAATTCTTATAGCTACATTCGTGTTAATCGGCTGCACCCTCGCAACAATATAAGTTGTACCGACCTGAGAACCAGTTATTGCTGTATGAGTGCCAATCGTTTCTTCTTGTCCCCCAATTAAAGGTTGATATGGGAATGTAGATAAATCAGGGTCCAAAAGAACAACTTCGGTTGTTAAATTTGTAATTGCAGCACCTGTTGATGAGGAATTTATAACCGCAGAATTCCACAAATAGTTTAATGAAGCCGCATTTATTGTATATAGATTTTCGTATTGATAATAAATACCCCCATCTTTTGTTATCTGCGTTTTTGTTGTATGAACATTAACCGTTGGTTTTGCTGCCAAGTTAAATACACCCATTGGTTGATTATAACCAGGAATGTAACCACTAGCAGACTGACTATTTGAAATACCAGGAATACCTATACCTAAACCAGGATCCGGTATAAAAGCTCCACTTTGAGTTGAATTACCAGTTAATTGAATTTTTGTATTCATTGTTAAATTTACTTCTTGTGTATTAGAACTACTTCCACCAAATATTCCATTGAAAATATTTTTCACGACACCAGATAATCCGCTTTGCAATCCGTCTTGAATTGACTTGAATATGTTACCAGGCAATCCTAATGTATTTTGTGTATAATTCGTTTTATCACCTCCAGCATTGTTGCTAAAGATAGTCAACCCTGTTGCCTCTAATACTCCTTGTGTGAGGAGCCCTGATATATCAAAGCTAGGAGTAGGTGTTGATATCGTACCATTAATTGTTCCTTGTTGTGTGCCTCCTAGAGATATACTTGATACACTTGTCCACTTCAAAGTCCAATTTAATCCTAATTGCTGGTATGTGCTTGTTGCAATATTAGGGTCATAGGCAATTTCATATTGAGATGCATACCATGTGCCCGTAGCCAATTGAGTAGGCTCGATTTTTGAGATTGAAGTTTGATTTTTTGTTACATCAACTACATCTTGCCCTATATAATTTAGCATAGAAGAAGAAATGGAGTTGGGTGCTAAATTCAGACCACTTGTTAAATAATCAGATGCAACGAAACCATTATCCGTTACATAAACATAAATCCGTAACAATCCTCTATACTGATTATACAATGCAAACCAAGGATTGGCAGGTAAAGAAGTTGTATTAAAAACATTATATACTAATGTCCAACCATCACTACTTTTATAATCATACCAAATATCAGGAGAAAATCCTTTTACTGAACCATTTGCCCAAGGCACTAAAATAGTTGTACCAAAAGGCGTTGGCATATAATCAGCTGTTTCCCAATTTAATGGGAAGGGATGTATTCCGTCACTTCCATTAGCAGAAATAGAAGAATTAAAATCTTTTTTGCAACTTGTAAAAAAGAAGATAAAAATTAGTAATCCAATTGAGAGAACATTGCTACTGCTTGCAATTAGTGTGTTGATTTTTTTCATAAATCATGAATTTTAAAAGTTAAAGATATTGTTTAATTAGTTGAGTAAAGTTGCGTTTGCAACTCTTTATAAGGTTAGCATTTGAATGTTGCTATGTGTGCCTTGTAAAGTGTTGCAAACATATTGAGAATTTGTTTTAAAGTTCATAAGTAATCATTTAGTTTGTTTATTGCATTTAATATTATTACGCTAACATTTTTTGAACATGTCTTTTAGGGTTACCTACAACGTTCGGGCATTGGCGATGTGGCGGAATTTGAAAACTGTCAGTCGGGAACAAAAGCAGAATAGAAATACGAAAGATTAATATACAAACCACAGCCCAATAGGATGTCGTCTGTTGTAACTACAGATGATAGATAACTACAGCCGAGCCATTGTGTTATCGTCCGCCGACATATAGCCAAGCCTTTTGTTGGCAGAATTATTCTGATTCAATGAGGATGAATAAGAAACATTAATCCTCATTTAAGATATTCAGATTAATTATTTGTCTTGTCTATTTTTTTTAAGTATAATATAAATAAATGACAGAGCACACAATGGAATAAAAAAGAAAAAAAAGATATCAAATGGCCTTGAACTATTTTTAAATAATTTATTATAAACAATTGTCAAAAAAAATGTAATTATAAATAAAACTAAAAATATCTTCTTTTTATTTTTTATTGAATGAATAAGTTTGTTCATGTTATTATAATATTTTAAGTTGTAAATTAATTTTACCACCAGCTAAATAAACAGCCCATGACTTGCCCTGCTAAGTTGCCTAAGGAAGCTCCTGATGAACCAAGTACACCACCAGCTAATGCACCACCTGGTCCAAGGGCGGCTCCATCAATTGCACCACTAATTGCACCTCCCACATCTGCAGCACCAAGTTGTCCAAGACCTATACGACAACCAGCACTGTTTACGCTTACCGAAAATGTATTAAAATTATGGATATTGGTAGTTCTGTCTAAATTTTCTGATTTTAAAATAGATTGCCACTTTTCAGCATTAGCTTTCCAATAAGTAAATGAGCTTATAGCTATCGAAACTGAAATGCCAACAGTCATTTTTTCATTAGTATTTTTTAACTACAATGCGCTTGTTTTTAATTTTTTTAAATCGTAAAAGAAATCAGTAGCGTCTATATTATTATAATTTATAAGTAAACTCTTTAATTTTTCTAAAATTTCATTTCCTTCTATTGAATATTTTGATTTATTAAAACTTATTTCAATAGGCATATAATTAAAACCATTTGTATATAAATTCATATTTGAATTGATACCTTTTTTATAAAAGAATTCTGAAGATTTAATTTTAATGAATTGCTTCAATTTAATAGTATCTTCAAGACTTTGTTTTTGGGAAACAATTGCTGTTAATAAATAATCTTGGTAGTCATTATGCCACTTTCCAACACTATCTAAAATACTAGAAAATGATTTTCCTGAAAGTCCAAATTGAGAAAATTCATTACCAGCAATCTGATATTTAGGACTACTAGGTTCCGTCAAGCCGGAACTGAAGCTGAGCAGCGAACGGGGCGATGACGAACGTAGTTTGTCGAGCCCCAATGGCACAAATGCACTTGTTAGCTGTAGCTTTTGTTATTCCATAAGTGTTGCTTGAAGGCCAAAGTGAAATTCCATTAGTGCTTTTTCACTATCATGCCAGGGGAATTCTTTTATGTCATACCATCCACACTTGCCTGTTTTTGGAATCAAAGGAATATGTATTCCTCTGCATAGAACAGGAAAAATATTGTCCAATGGAATATATCCAATTAATAGCATGAGTTTTCCGAATTGAAATGCAATTTTATAAGACTTGTCTTTTAATCTTTCCCCTAATACCGATAAGGAATCTGAGTTTCCATTTAATATCCAAGTGGGTGATTGAATCCAATAAAAGGGTCTTGTCCCATGATGTTGTTGAGCAAATGAAAAAACTCCACTTGGCAAACTGCCTGCAGTTGTCATTGTATATTTATAATGGTCAGATGGGATGTTTTTTAAATAATTCGATGCTGAGTTTAAGGTTAATGCAGTTTTTGCTGTGCATCTACCAATTATTTGTCGTTCGGTATCGTTGAGGTCTACGACAACTCGATCACCTGCGATTAGAGATTTTAGAATAGGTATTGCTTCTTGTTCTAGACGGCTCATCCAACCGTTGTTACACTTCTCACAAATTTGTCCCGCTAAAAGATTGTCAAGAGTGTGATGTCTTGTTGAATTAGTGTGACCTTGACTTGAAAAGTGTGTTGGCTGTATTGCCTCTTCTCTTATCTCTAAAAAATCTAATAGCCATTGTGGGATGATATGTTCCCTGCTACGGTTTTCTTTAGTTAATTGATTGTCGCAAAAAACACAAAGCTTTAGTTTGTTTGTCGCCATAAAGTTACAGCTAACGTTTAGGCATTGGCGATGTGGCTGAAATAGCGTTCTGTCAAGCTGGGAACTGGTGCTGAACAAAGATAAGGTGTTGATGTTTTATTCTGTTGCTAGGCGATATTCGTCGAGCCCGAACAGAAGTTGAATAGCGAACTGCTGTTGATGTTTACAACGTCAAGCAGCCATATTGCCAAACCTTTTGTTGGCTGTCAGGGCTTTATTCCGAACTGTCCAAAAATAAAATTAGTCCCTTTATCCTCTGGAATAATTATTACATTAAGTTCGTTGTTTGGCTTAATAGTTTCAGCAGTTACATAATGTGGCAATACAGTTTCCGATTTGTTAAGATAAAAGAAATAAAAATATCCATTTATCATGAAAGAATACGTTTGTAATTCATCGGTCGTCGCTATTTGTCTTGGTTGTGCTATTAGTTGTTTAGGCAAGTTTAAATTATTGGAATAAGATAAAATGAAAATAGGGTATTTTGATACATCGCCTCCATCTTTGGTTAAAATCATTTTCCGTATTTCTTCTTCATGAATTGGGTCTAACTTGATTTCACTAAAAAAAGGTCTTGTCGAAATACTTGCTCGCCAAAGTATTGATAAAAGAAACAGTTTGTATTTATGGTAGTTTAGTCGCTCACATTTAATAAACCCAATTCCATGCTGGCTAATACACTTTTGAAATGTCGGGCATTCACTTGCTAAAAGTTGTCCTCCATACATTGCACGACTTGCATAATCTTCATAGTAGTGACCTAAAAGAGCATTATCACATTCGTCGCACAGTAACCCACCTTCGTATTCTCCGTCTGAAGGTTTTTTAATTTCCCAATTTTCAACAGTCCCCTGTCTAAACGGTTGTAGAACAAGTTTATGGTTTTCGTCAAACATTCCCTTGTACATAAAGTCAGGAATGATATGCGATTTTTTTATTAATACTTTGGGAAGTCCGCAGAGTTTACAAATTTTCATACTGGTCGCTTTAGCCTTGCAGCCAACGTTCAGGGATTGGCGAAGAACTGGTATTTGAAATTCGTCCAGCCCGAACCGCTGCTAAATTTATAATTAAAAGTTCATTGTTATTGATGCCGCCAAATTTATAGAGTCCAGCCGATAACTGCTGCTGAATAGAGAACATACAGTTGAAGTTGCGCTCCGTCAGCCAGTTTTTTGCCAAACCTTTTGTTGCACGCCGTTTTATTTTTTCGGAGCAAAGGTCGCTGAATTAAAGCGTACAAGTTTATCCCAATCTATTGAACCGTTGTCCATGCAAAAAGTGTCCGCAAATTCCTTTGTAAATTTGTTTATCATTTGCGAATATGATTGGATGAAGTCGTCATTCCGTTCTTTAGCTTGATGACCTAATGGCTCAATGATTTTTGTGTAAAGGTCTGTGTCGCCTGATACAAACTCCCAAAATTTTTGACCACAATATTTGAAATAGTCGCCTTTATCTGGATTGTTGTCCCTGCCGTAACAGCAACCGTTTACTGCTGTAATGTTCAGTTGTGAATTACTTGTACGAAGTGTTTTCTGTGCAGTTTTGAAGTCTGCCCGCATTTTGCCTATTTGTGAACTGTTGCCCCAATTTGGGCCGGATTTTATTGTTACAATGTAGCGAATGCCATCTTTATCAAACTCTAAGTCTATGCCGGGAATGCCAGACTTGCGACCATCATATACTTTACCATTGATAAAAATCGCAAGTCCTTCAAGCCAATCACCGAAAATTGTTTCTTCCTGTGATGAAATAAAAGCATCGGTCAAACTTTTTATAATATCCTGCGCCGTGAGAATGTATTTTGCTTTGAAGAGATAAGGATTTTTCTTTCCCAAGACCTTCTTCAACTTCAAATCATTCAGTCCGGCAATTCTTTTTTGGTGAAAGGTTCCAATGTTTTCTTCAACGTACTGCGTAACGTCTTTTAGATTTAGCTGTTTCATATTTTACTGTCGGCTCTAATAAATATAATTCCACTGGCTTAACTTGTTCTTTAACCATGTCATAGTATTCAGGAACGATGTCAATACCAATTGAGTGTCGTTTCATTCTGTTTGCAACCAATACCGTTGTTCCTGAACCCATAAATGGGTCAAGAACTGTATCTTTTTCTTTTGTAAACAGTTTCATAAACCATTCAGGAAGTTCTTCAGGAAAAGCAGCACTATGATTTTTATTGCTGCACTCAGTCGCTAAATGTAAAACGTTTGTTGGAAACGCTTTTTCTCTTGTCAACCAGTTTGAAATGTTTTTACCGAAACCGCTACCAACTTTTGAGTTGTCTCTTATTTTATCTGTGTCGCTTAGATTTTTAAGCCTTGATTTAGCCCAATCGCCCATTGGAACCATTACTTCTTCTTGATACATTTTGAACTTCTTATCCTTGTTAAATTGAAGAAGCCTTTCCCATGCGTCACGAAAACGATTAGGCCATTTGCCAGGGTAACAGTTCTTTTTGTGCCAAATAAATTCCTCTGTCCATAGCCAACCTTGTTTACGCATTTCAAGAATTAATTCTATTACATAGGTGCTGCGTTCACCTTCAACAACCTTTTCTTTTATATTCAGGATAAAAGTTCCAGTCGGTTTTAAAACCCTAAGAAGTTCCTTTGTTATTGGAAGAAACCATTCAACGTATTTGTCAGGATGGATGCCGCCATATGTTCCTTTACGCTGGTCTGCGTATGGGGGAGATGTCACGATGAGATCAACAGAGTTGTCAGGAAGTTTTTTGAGCATCGTTTTGCTGTCGCCTAAGAATAAATCTGTTCTTATCTCCATAATATTGTCCTGTTTGTACAAATATAAAGCCTTTGTCCCCGAATGCCAAAAATCTTAGTATTTTTAGGGTGTCACGAAAAATGGCGTGCAACGTTCGAGTATTTGCGAAGGCAGGGAATTCATTGATTGTCCAGCCCGGTACAGATGCTCATTTGAAAATATGTTGTTGAAGTTATGAACTAAAGCTGAATATTGAACGTCGAGCCCGAACCACAGTTGATGTTTGCACATAGCTGATGTTACATTGTCCAGCCCTGCTTTTGCAAATACTTTTGTTGTGCGTTCGTATTTATTGTCGCATTAACCACTGTCGCCAATCGTCAGCAACTTTGTCCCAATTAAAAAGGTCAAAATTAGTTTCACCATTAGCTTTTAATGGGAAGAAATTATGTTCTACTCCAATGTATGCCTTAAAGTTGAAATTTGTCTTTTTCTGCTCTATCATTTTTACTCTGAAATAATCATTAAATGGAGAACTGTAATCTTTCGTTCCATAAGTAATAAGCACTGGTATTTTTAATTTTTCTAAATAAGTCAGTGGCGGTGGAATAGAAAACTGATAAGTTGCTTTATAGGCGTCACCTTGTGAAGCTTGCATATTTGTTGGGTCATCTATAATATTTTTCCAATTGTCAAACACTTGCTCACCATATTTTGTTGTGTCATTTTCAAAAGCTCTTTGTTGTTCTACTATAGTTACAATGCGTCCAAATGGATTGCCACCTGAATAAATGAGTTGAGTTACTTTCGGAAAACTATAAGCAATTTTAGCGGCAATTGTACTTCCTTCTGAATGCCCGGCAACAACTAATTTATTATTTGAAATCCAAGATTGGCTTTGAAGAAATTTAATTACAGCGATGTCTCGGTCAACATAATAATCAAGTAAGTTGCGTTCAATATACTTTTTTGGAAATTTACCCATACTGTCTTTATAGGTTAAATCAGTATTTAAAGATTTTTGGTCAGCAATTAATGGAACATAAGGTTTGCTGATTACAGCTAAATGATATTCATTAGCTAAACTGTCTGGATTGAAAACAAATACAGGATAAATTCCTTTTTTGCCATTATCGTCATACTTTATTATCAGGGGAATAGGCAAACTGCCCTGACAAAAAAGAAATAAAGGTTTTCTTTTTTGTTCTTCACCTTTTTTGGACTTAATCAAAATGTCAACGGTGTCGTCTCTATAAACTGTCTGCAAATGCCTAATGCCGTAATCTTCGAGTCGTTCATTTTGTCCATATGAAATGGCAGTAAAAAGTAAGGCTGCTATGACTATAAGGTTCTTCATAATATTCTGACTAACGTAGAAATCGTTTAAGTTGTTAAAAGCCCCAGGTCATCATTAGTCAGTCCAAATTTATCTATTTGTTTTCGAATGCGTTTAACCAGGCCGAGCTTTCTTTTTTCATCGAGGAAAAG
>NZ_SCKY01000090.1:0-1182 GCF_004100315.1 Hydrotalea sp. AMD
GCGTAGGCACAGCCATACGCCCAGAGAATATTTGTAAGTCTGAATTATTTTTAAACGTAACTCGGCGTATGTTTTCAACTACGCCGATTTTTTATGTAGCATTGGCTATGGGAAATCATTTTTTCATTATATTTGCGCTCATTACAACCAATCTTAATACTGCCCGCATGGTGCATTCATTTAAAAATTATTTGCTTCGTTTTTGCTTCATCATGGGTTTGGCCCTGATTGCCCTTGTTTCTAATGGGCAATTACCGGTTGATATCAACCAATTATCCGATCAGCAACTGATTCAATATGTGCAACAAGCCAATCTGGCCGGTTTAAGTGAAGCCGATTTAGTGGCCAAAGCCCGCGCTAAAGGCTTATCAGATGATCAGATTGCTGCACTAAAACAACGCATTCAATCCCTGAACCTGGGGGCTGCAGGCGCCGGCGGTAATAGTAGTAGTGCTAATACGAACAGCAAACGCAACCGCATCGCCACCTATGGACCCGGTTATCGTGATTCTGCCGTAGGCTTACAAATATTTGGTGCCGACTTATTTTCTCAAGATAACCTCACCTTCGAGCCTAATTTAAATATTCCAACCCCGGCTAATTATATCTTAGGCGCCGGCGATGAATTGGTGGTGGATGTATATGGCTATTCAGAAACCACCAAAAAATTACAGGTTACTCCGGATGGTTATGTGCGTTATCCGAATGTGGGTCCCTTGAAAGTAATGGGATTAACTATTGAAGAAGCCAGACAAAAAATTAAAGCAGCTTTGCTGAAAATATACCCCGGCATTAGCGCAGGCAATACGTTTGTACAAGTTACCTTAGGTCAAATTCGTAGTATTAAAGTAACCATGGTAGGTGAAATTAAACGCCCCGGTACTTATTCACTCCCCTCATTAGCTACCATTGCCAATGCATTGTATGTTTCCGGAGGCCCTTCTAAAATTGGAAGTTTACGACACATTAGCCTAATGCGCAATGGCAAACAAGTGGTTGATTTTGACTTTTACGACTTTTTATTAAAAGGCGACCTATCTAAAAATGCCCTGTTGCAGGATGGCGATGTAATTAGTGTGGCCCCTTATCAATTGCGGGTAGCCATTAAAGGTGCCATTAAAAAGCCCGCCATTTATGAGCTGGGTGCAGCAGATAATCTTTCCACCGTATTGCAATACAGCG
>NZ_SCKY01000030.1:0-35487 GCF_004100315.1 Hydrotalea sp. AMD
AAAACCCCGGCTACCACTAATTATACGCCCTTTTTAGCACATGCGGGTTTAAGTTATGGAATTTCAAAAAATTTAGATATTGGTTGCAGGCTTTGTACTGTTCCCATACCATGGTTAATAGTAGGCCCAACTTTAGGAAGTGCTATAGATGCAAAACTGCGATTAACCAATATTACTGCGCCCTACCAAATAGCTGTAATTGCCGGCGGGGGTTATGCTTATTTGAAAATATTGGATAACAATAAATCTGCTTGGTCGCCCGGGGTGGCCATTTCTATCACCCGACAATTGAATAGTAGTACTTCCATCACATTTAATAGCAGACTTTTGCAAACAGTTATACCAAGTGCATTGGGCGGTAAAGATAATAATTATGTTAGCATATTTGGCGGGAGTATCGGATTGTCTAGTAACCTGAATTCAGTAATTGGTATAATTCCTGAAATTGGCATTTTTAACTTGAGCGGAAAAATCAATAACGTGGAAAGTAATGGCATTGGAATTCAGGCAGGTGTAGTATTGAAAGTAGATTTTAAAAAAGCCGCGTTTGTTAAATAGTATGATAATATATAGGTATTATATGAAACGTAGTACAATCATTGTAGTTGGATAGAAAATACTATACTATTTTAACTTTGCATGTTTTGTTATATTAAAATTTCGTGAAATATTAAATCCGAAATAAATATCTCCATTCGCCCAACTTCCTGCAGTTCGGGTAATATAGTAAGGTTCTGTCATTCCCTGCGAGTTGGAGAAGACTAGTTGAAATACATGCCCGCCTGTTTCTATTTCCCAGGCAAAAGAAAGAGAATTATATACAGTCATCGATACTATTTGATTAGGTGGAAGATAATTGTATTCGCTTGTAATACTCATTCTATTGGTAAGTTTTACGCGCCCTCCAATACCGATTGCAAAGATATTATTGGCATCCTGAGCTGTAGGCACTAGATTGTAGTGGAGGAAAGTGGGCACTATTTGTAATGAGTATTTTTTAAATTTTCTTGCAACTAAAAATTGTGCTGTATATACTGTACGGTAGCTGGCATCTAAATATGGTTTATCTGGGTAACGTTGGGTATAATTCGATACTCCCAAAAGTATATCTGCTGTTACCGGAATTTTATTGCTGCCATCAGTCTGTCTTACAAATTTATATTTTACATAACCATCAAAAGCTTTATCTAATGAAGTTCTGCCAACACCCACCGAAAGAAGATCCGTAATACCATAGTCAAAACCAAGACGTAATGTTGCATTATCCAATCCAAATAAATTATAAGCCCCACTGTTTAATGCGCCAAACCTATGCATAATAAGAAAATACATAGCACCTTTTGCAGGCGATTCAACCGTTTGCATATTTACAATATGGTTGCCCTTAAATGTTCCGGTAACATAGGTGGTTTTAGCATGTGCAGCTACCGAATCGTTTAACATAGATAGAAACGAGGAATCCTGCGCTTGTATGTTTTTACAAATGCCTACTAAAAAAATAAACAGGAAAATTTTTCTTGTTCGCATATTATTTTTATTTTGTTGTACAGGTAATATCTACTATTACATTCATTTTTTCTTCAATTTTATTGCGTACAATCGAAGGAATACTGATACCATAATCTTCAGGTTTTATATAAAATTGTGCATGTCCCAAAAGTTTACCCGCTTTAACCTGTAGGGTTGCGGGTGTTTGTATATTGTGGGTTATTCCATGAATAGTTAGATTACCATTTACATTAATTGGATAAACCCCTTCCTTTGAAACATCAACCGTACCAGAGAATTTACCAATAAAATTGGCTTTAGGAAATTTATCTGTTTCCGCATAATTTTCGTTGAAGTGTTCCTGCATCAATTCTTTTGTGAATAGAAAGCTTTTCATCAATAAAACAAATGCAATGTCTTTATTATGTGTATCAATGGCGGCATATACCTGATTATTTTCAGCTCTTATATCTTCAAACGGTGTTTTGGAATAAAAACCAATAAATCCTGTTCTAGTAAGATATATCTGGCTATATCCTAAGAAAAAAAACAGGTTTAAACAGACCCATAATAATATTTTTTTCATATCACCATTTTTAAAAATTAATTATTTTTTGTACCCTGATTTATCCATGCTTTTATTTTGTTAATATCGCAGTCAGATAATTTGCCTCCATCGTAAGGCATCGGCACATATCCGGGTGCATGTGTTATGTTCCCAACCAAATAACCATTATCAGCCCATTTTTTTAAATTAAAATAGCCTTCAAGAATAATGCCACCACTGCCCCCATTTGTTACTGCTCCATGGCAACGATAACAGTTGGCATTAAGTATGGCAACAATAGTAGTGCTATATTGCACATTGATGGTATCGCAGGAAAGTGTTGAGGGAGATAAAAGCTGGTCTTCACTTTGTTTGGTACAACTTTCAAAGAATAAAAGAGATGATAGCAGAAGGGCTAAAAAAAATATTATTTTATTTTTCATTTTGTTATGTTTTAGAATACATTTTTTGCTCTTATTTTTCTATAATACAATCAACTAAATTTACATCCATTAAATAGCCTGCACATCTTCCTTTGATAAGTATCACTGATCCAATTTTAGGAGGCTCTATTTGTTTTTTTTTCGGGAAATACATACTGCAATTAATACCACTTAATGTATTTCCGGCAGCAAGATGCACACTAAAAGAACTATCGCTTAGCTCAACATCGTCTACTATACCACTCAGTTCAATTACTTTTCCTGAAAATTTTTTATCACCTTCACCTTCATTTTCAGAATATAGATGATAAAAGTTAACTGCTGAAGTAGTTATTACAGGTTTGCTTTTTTCTACACCCTGGTGTGGTTTATTGTATAAATACCAGGCATATATTAAAGAACATAAAATGATAACAATGATGAGAATGTATACATGTTTATGTTTATTTATGCTTATTCTCATTATAATTTAATTTTATTGGTTAGACGAGAGCAAAATATTTCATGGTTTATTTTGAAAAAAAATTATCGTCTTTCTTCTTTATTTATGCCTGTTTTTTATTTTTTTCAATAATTTAAACTGCGTTATTGTTATCGCAGGGGGTTAATTATAATATTACATACGTAATATTTTAGAAAAAGGTTGTTTAGCTCATTTAAAAAATAAACGTTTTTGGAATATCATATGGTCTATTACTGTTTTGAAAAGCTTTGCATCCAGTTTTTAAAAAAGCTCTCTGATTAGCGGGTAAAATGGGAAAAAACTACAAAAATTTCATTTTTGTAATCAAAAGTGTTTTTTGAATAGTAAGTAAGCTTTAAATCCGCTTTTATTATAATTGTAAGCAAAACAATTTTACAGTATTAAATTGCTGTTGTCATTAATTTATTAATAAAATTATCAGGGGGATATTAAAATGTTGCAACGCGCAATAAATTGTTCAGTAAATGAAATTATTTTCCCAATTTCTTGCTAAAAAGAGTAAATTTATAATTAGGTAAATATGAGTTCCTAATATTAATTACCCATTGAACAATGAAACAAATGGAGCGCCGGTCATTATTTTCCATGACAGCTATGCTGTTTAGTATATATATTTTTGGTCAACAGACTGTTAATAGAACTGTGTTAAGGACAAATCAGGAAAGTATAAAACAATACATTTGTGAACTGGCACAATATGGTAAAGATAGTCTGGGTAGAGGTAACCGTGTAGCTTTCAGTAAAGGCGATATAGAAGGACGGGCTTATATAAGCAAACTGATGAAAAAAAACGGTTTGGATGTGCATATTGATGCTGCTGGTAATATTATTGGCAGCAGAGCTGGACAAGATATGTCATTATTGCCCATCGTCATGGGTTCTCATACCGATATGGTACCACTAGGTGGTAATTACGATGGAGCAGTAGGTGTAATTAGTGCCATTGAAGTGATGCAGGTATTGCAGGAACATCATGTTGTTACCCGACACCCCTTGCAGGTAATTGATTTTACGGATGAGGAAGGAGGGGTAGTAGGCAGTCATGCTATAGCAGGTAATCTCAACAAATCAGCACTACATGAAATAAGTTCCAGTGGATTAACCATTGCTGAAGGTATTCGTGCTGTTGGAGGTAATCCAGACAAGCTTGCAGATGCAATAAAGCCTAAAGGGAGTTTTGCAGCTTATTTGGAGCTGCACATTGAGCAAGGAGCTTTTCTGGAAAATGAAAAAAAGGACATTGGTATAGTAGAGGGAATTGTAGGTATTGAAGAATGGGAAGTAACTATCAACGGATTTGCTAACCATGCAGGTACTACACCAATGCTACACCGACAGGATGCTTTACTGGCAGCAGCAAAGTTAATTGTGTCTATCAATGATATCGTGAAAGGCATACCAGGTAGACAAGTGTGCAATGTAGGCAAAATAGCTGTGGAACCTGGTGCCACAAATGTAATTCCCGGTAAAGTTGTATTTAGCCTTGAATTACGAGACCTTGATGAAAAAAAAATTTGGAATATGTTTAAAGCAATTGAACTTCGCGCAGATAGTATTGCAACCCAAACGGCTACTACTATTAGTTTTAAAAACCTACACATGTCATCTAAACCGGCTTTGATGAACCGTAAAATTCAAGATATCATTAAAACTTCCACTACACAATTAGGATATTCTTATAAAGTTATGCCCAGTGGAGCCGGGCACGATGCACAGGAAATGGCATTATTGGCACCAGCCGGAATGATTTTTATCCCAAGTGTGGGAGGTATTAGCCATTCACCCAAAGAATATTCCACACCTGAAGCAATTTATAAAGGAGCCAATGTACTATTACAAAGCATATTACAATTAGACCGACAATAGAAAGTAAATATACTTTATGCTAAAATTACATTTATTATTTGTGCTTAAATCTTGAAGATGCTCACAAATATTTCTACTAAGTTATCACTGCTTCGAATGAATTCAATATGGAAGTATAGTTTAATAACATTATTGGTATGTTTTGCATGGGAGCCAAATTATGCCCAATCGACCCATCACTTACTTTTAATAAAGCATTTGAATGGTAATTTTTATATTTTTACTACTTATGGTAACATAAATGGTATGCCATATCCTTCCAATGGTATGTATGTAGTAACCAATAACGGAGTAGTATTGTTGGATACGCCGTGGGATACTACGCAGTTTCAACCTTTGTTAGATAGTATTCAAGCCCGCCACCATCAAAATGTAGTGCTCTGCATTGCCACCCATTTTCACAGCGATCGTACCGCTGGTTTACCTTATTATGCAACAAAGGGAATTGCCACATACAGTTCAACAGCAACGCAAAATTTATGCAGGGAAAAAAATGAAGGGATAGCCCAATATGTTTTTACAAAAGATACTGTTTTTAGTGTTGGGAATGTTCAGTTCCAAACATTTTATCCGGGCGAAGGGCATAGTAGTGATAATATTGTGGTTTGGTTTCCCAACGATAAAATATTATATGGTGGATGTTTCATAAAGAGTAAGGAAACAAATGATATAGGTAATCTGTCAGATGCCAATGTACCTGCCTGGCGTGTGGCAATTCAACAAACCATTCAGAAATTTGCGCAGGCGGCTTATGTTATACCTGGACATTTAGATGGATATGGAGTTAATAATTTGGCGCATACAGCAAAATTGGTAGATGATTATCTGAAAAAAAATCAATAACCTTTATCTGATAAACAGGGCAGTATTTTCCCCTTTATCAAAAGGTACTGCTTAATTTCAAGGTTTAAAGACACGCCATGCTTAAACAATTAGTATTGCTTTTATATACCTGCCTGCATTTTGTTGTTGCCTTACAAGCACAGGTGCATTCTGTATTTCATGAATTACCAATTGCATTGCATACTCCTGCCGGTACTATTGAAGGAACCTTATCGCTGCCTGAAAGTACTGCCCCCATGCCCGTGGCACTCATTATTGCCGGTTCGGGCCCTACCGATCGTAATGGCAATAATCCTTCCATGCAAAACCAGAGTTTAAAAATGCTGGCTGATAGTTTGGCTACACATGGCATTGCCTCTGTGCGGTTCGATAAACGCGGTATTGGTGCCAGTGCAGCCGCATTAAAAAGTGAGTCTGACATTCGGTTTACTGATTATGTACAAGATGCCATTGCCTGGTTGCAATTATTGCACAGGGATAAAAGATTTAATTCAATCATTGTTATTGGGCATAGCGAAGGTTCTTTAATTGGTATGTTAGCCTCAAAACATAGCGCTGATGCATTTGTGTCGATAGCCGGTGCAGGTAAATCTGCCGGTACATTATTGAAAGAACAGTTGGCTAAACAGCCGGAAGTAATACGTAATTGGATATATGCTGATATTGATACATTAGAAATGGGTAAAACCTTACAATACGTTAACCCCTTATTGTATAACCTGTTTAGGCCTTCTATTCAGCCTTATTTAATATCCTGGTTTCGGTATAATCCTACCACTGTTATACAACAGCTAAGCAATTTGCCTGTATGTATTATTCAGGGCATGAATGATATTCAGGTGAGTGAAGCAGATGCACAATTATTGGCAAAGGCGAGTACGAAAGCAAAATTGGTGATGATTCCCCATATGAATCATATTTTTAAAATGGTTACAGGTGATAGAAATGCCAATATAGATACCTATAATAATCCGCAATTACCCATCAGCGCACAATTGGTTGAAGCCATTGTAACATTTATTGATGGATTGCATTAAGCCATGAAAGGCACAATGTTTTTAATGCAGCACAATGGTGCTTTCCATATTTTCTAAGGCAACACCTTTTGTTTCGGGCATCATTTTCCACACGTACAACAATTGTAACACCATCATAAAAGCAAAGAAACCAAAAATAAGGGTGCCCGATACTGTTGCTGCGAAAAAGGGAAATACTTGTGCTACCAATGCCGCAAATGTCCAATGCGTTAAACAGCCAAATGAAGTACCACTGGCGCGAATGGCATTGGGAAAAAGTTCTGATAAAAATACCCAAATAACAGCCCCCTGCCCAACTGCATGTGCCGCAATAAATAGAAATACATAATATACAATCATGCTGTGATTGGCGCTATTGAAAGCAATCGCAATTAATGATAAAGAAACAATATATCCGAAAGAGCCAATAAACATAAGCGTTCGGCGGCCAAATTTATCAATCAGCGACCAACCAATAATGGTAAAAATTAAATTCACCACACCAATGCCTACTGTTGAAAATAAAGCGGCGCTGCGGCCAATGCCGGCCATTTCAAATACTTTGGGTGCAAAATAAATAATGGCATTAATGCCCGAGAGCTGGTTAAAAAATGCAATCAAAAAAGCGAGTATTAACAAACGTGTATTTTTTTTCTGGAAAAGTTTTTCTTTACTAGAACTTACTGAATTTTTAATGCGTTCAATTAAATGGTCGGTCGTATCTTCTGTTAAAGCCAATACTTTCCTGGCTGCTGCATCATCTTTTTTATACAATACCAGCCAACGGGGTGTTTCAGGGGTAAATAGCATCAGTATGGAAAATGCAGCTGAAGGAATGGCAACTACACCCAGCATCCAGCGCCAGTCGTTTTTTCCATCAAAGCCCTGTAGTAAATAATTTGAAAAATAGGCTAGTAAAATACCAGCCACTACATTCAACTGAAAAGAAATAACCATGCGTCCCCGATATTTGGCGGGTGCTATTTCAGAAATATAAACCGGTGCTACTACTGATGAGGCTCCAATACTAAGTCCGCTGATAAAACGAAAGAGCATAAACGCATATACGTTAGTAGAAACTGCAGCACCTAACGAGGTAATTAAAAATAAAATACCAATCCAAAACAAAGATTTTTTTCGGCCTATTTTATTAGCAGGAATATTACCCAGCGCCGCTCCAAATGCGGTACCATACAATGCCATGGCAATAGCCGTTCCATGCATCCAGTTGCTAAGTTGCCAGAGTTGTTGAATTGCCTGCTCGGCTCCCGATATAACGGCTACATCCATACCAAACAATAAGCCGCCTAAACCAACGGTAACAGACCATAAAATTAATTTTTTATTCATAAAATTTTATTAATCATTTATTTATTGTGTGTAACTGAAATTTATTTTTTTATACATCAAAAAATATATTATATAAATTATAAATATTTTTAATGAAAGTACAAAAGCAATGTGTTTAGCGCTTAAAGTGGTTGAAGCTATTGGTGGGTATAAATAAAAGGCAATCAATCGGTTCAACATGTAATAAAATTTAAAAGAAGTAATCCTTTTAACAAATATTATAACATACCGAATGTAATGAAGTGAAACTATATAAAAAAATATTTTAAGGAGCCATTCGTTTTAATACTTTTACTTCAATAATATATATTTATATTTTAGTAAAATTGAAAATATTATAGTTAACTTAGTCGGTAAAACCGCGAGAAGGTAATGATGTGAAAATTAGGTGCATATTAATGACTCTGAAATTTTTTTCATTATAATCAGTGGAGAAATTTAAGTTATTTAATTTCATTTACCAGCCAATATATTCAGGTGGTTTAATGTTATTTAACCTAAGATAAACAAGTAATTCGGCTCTGTGGTGTGTTTGATGATCTTCTATTAAATTAAGGAATTGGATTTTATTTAATTGGGTACCTGACCAATCAAATTTTTTCATTAAACTGGCTGTATCCAAATGTTTAAATGATGTTATACCATATTCATAGGCTTTTTTTACGAAGTTTATAGTCTGGTCTTTATTCATTTCTTCTGCTACCAGGTTGTTCGAAAATGACGGTAAATTTGGTTGTTCATTTAAATACTTTATGCAAAGCCAAATTATATTTTTACCCAAATGAATTAGTTGTTGTTTAAAAGACATTTCGGTACTTACCGGCCTGAAATTATACAAAGAATCGGGCATTTCAGACGCCACTTCGAGTGTGTATTTCTCGGAATTTATAAATTTGTTTATATGTGCTTGTATAAGCGCATTGTTATTTTGTGCTTCACAAAAGAAGGGCACTAAAATAATGGTAATTAGTGTAGTAAACATTCGCATAGCCTATTATATTTATTATTTTTTTAAAAATTAAATATGGGTTGTAAAAATATTTATATTTTCGAAAGGGGTTAATTGAAATTGATTAGAATAAAGGTATGGATAAATATAAAATAACGGCATCTCTTTAAATGCAAAAATTTTTATTTGTTCAATGGTTTGTGTAATATTTTTTTAATTATTATAATATCCTTTTTAATATGATTTAGTAAAAAAATTATAAAACCAAATAATTATGTTAGCACCAGTGAAAAAATTGATTTTTTTATTTTGTTTTCAATGTATCATTATTCCTTATATTTTGGCTCAAAAAAAGATTGATATAAAAAATATGCCTGTTCGTGTAGTAGTGGCAGGAATCAGTCATGGGCATGTTGCATGGATTTTAAATAATATACACCGGAAAGATGTTAATGTAATTGGTATCTATGAACCAGATCTGCAATTAATTAAACAAACCATTCAACAGTATCATTTAGATAGCAGTTTATTTTATACTCATCTGGGTTTAGCTCTTGATAAGTTGAAACCAGAGGCGGTTCTGGCTTATGGTTCTATCCATGATCATTTAAAAGTAGTGCAAGCCTGTGCTCCCAGGGGGATACATGTAATGCTTGAAAAGCCATTAGCAACCAATTATAAGGATGCAGTTGCAATGCAAAAATTAGCACAACAATTTCACATACTTCTTTTAACCAATTATGAAACATCCTGGTATCCTTCCACTGAAAAAACATTTGAATTATTGAAGGACAGTAATTATGTTGGGCATATCAGGAAAGTTGTCTTTCATGACGGGCATCAGGGACCGAAAGAAATAGGCGTGCCGAAAGCATTCTTTAAGTGGTTAACCGACCCTGTTGAAAAAGGAGGTGGCGCAATTATTGATTTTGGATGTTATGGTGCAAACTTGATTACCCGGATAATGCATGGTGCACAACCCATTTCCATACAGGCAGTTACCCGTCAATTTAAACCTGATATTTATCCAAAGGTTGATGATGATGCAACTATCATCATTAATTATCCAACAACACAGGCCATTATTATGGCCTCTTGGAATTGGCCTTTTAGTCGAAAAGATATGGAAGTATATGGGGATACGGGGTATATCATTTCGGTAAATGCTGAAAAAATGCGTTTCCGCAAAAATGAACAGGAGGAAAAAGAAAAAATTATTACAGCAAACGATATTCAGGTGTTTACTAACCCCTATGCATATCTATATGCCGTACTTAGAAAAAATATTACCATTGCGCCTTATGGTTTATATTCTTTAGAAAATAATTTGATGGTCGTTAAAATTCTGGATAAAGCCAGAGAATCTGCTAAATTGGGGCGAACTGTGCTTTATTAAACCGTTCATCATTCAGTTAATTATTGCAGCAAACGCATTTTCGTGCGATAATGATAGGTATACCTCGATGAACTTTATTAAAAAAAGTGCTCGAAATCCTTTCAATTGTTTCAAAAATGTTTAAGACAATTAGTATAAAATTATTCTGATGATGGTTCTTGGTTTTCAAATTTTTTTTGAAGTATACCAGTTCATTTTACACTATTTTATTGGCTGATCAATAATGTTATCGATAATAATAATTAAAGTAAATGAATTAGAAGATTTTTGATTTGGAAACCATGTATATTGGTTAACTTACAGATGATTGTAATTATTAAAGAAATGAACTTAATTATCTAATATGTCTTCTTCAAAAACTAAAGTAGTGTTATCATTATTTTCTATAATGTTATTCGTGTTTACTTATGCCCAACAGAAAGGAACGGCAAAAAATCCTTTTATACTGAACCCTACCGATTCAACAGTTGTATGGGGAAGTTACTGGTCTGAAATGCCACCGGTTTTACACATCCATTCTGGCGATTATGTAAGAGTACGAACTGTACTAACATCTAATCCAGAACATCTTATCAAGGCTGGGGTACCTGCTAATCAAATAGAAAAGCAATTAATTGCTGTACAGGCTGTAAAAGATCGTGGGCCAGGCGGGCATGTATTGACAGGGCCTGTATTTATAGAAGAAGCAGCGCCTGGCGATGTATTAGAGGTACATATTGACAGCATTGATTTGCCCATTGATTATGGCTACAATGGTATAGGGCAAGGTGGTTTTTTGTCGGATGAAATATTTGACCGTAAAACAAAAATTATTCATTTAGACCGTGAGAAAATGTTAGGTCATTTTGCCGATGGAATTGAAATTCCATTACATCCCTTTTTTGGTAGTATGGGTGTTGCGCCACCTAAAAAAGCGGGTAGATGGAATAGTGCCCCACCTTGGATCCACGGCGGAAATTTAGATAACAAAGAGCTTGTAACGGGCACTTCACTTTATTTGCCGGTTTTCGTTAAAGGCGCTTTATTTGAGATTGGAGACGGCCACGCAGCCCAGGGTGATGGTGAAGTAGATATTACGGCAATTGAAACTTCTCTCATCGGTAAGTTGCATTTTATAGTGCACAAGGGCAAAAGTCTACAATGGCCCAGAGCTGAATCTGCCACACATATAATTACAATGGGCTTTGACCGTGATTTAAATGCTGCCACTCATATTGCAGTTCGGCAAATGATTGATTATTTAATGCAAACAAAAAAACTTTCAGAGGCAGATGCCTATATGCTATGCAGTGTGGCTGCTGATGTAGTTATAACAGAACTTGTTGATGGTAATGTTGGGGTGCATGTGATGTTGCCAAAATACATTTTTGTTTCACATTAAAACTTTTGTTGCATAAGATAGATACTTTTTATAAAATTACCATAACTGCATGCTTGTATTTAAATTATTATCTGAAGTTTCAATATAGGTATTGTTATTAGAGGTTCCGGTAAGTTATTTATTTTTCAACTTCAAATTTTTTAGATGGTACCAGAATTCCTTCGGAAGTTGGATGGTCAGGTGGCCGCATTAAGTTTGGAACAGAGTCGAATGGAGGTTTTCGAAATTGTGTGGTGTCTAATTGCATATTCAAAAGTTGCAATGGCTTGGCCTTAGAGGAAGTAGATGGCGGAGAAATGAATAACATTATTGTAGATAATATTGTAATGGAAAATGTTCGGCATTACCCTATTTATATTACATTGGGAAGCAGAAACAGAGGGCCGTTAGCAACGACTAAAGAGGGGAGCGTAAAAAATATTTATATCAGTAATATACGTGTACTGAATGCCGATTCTTTAAGTGGTATACAAATCACCGGTGTGCCGGATTATGCCATTCAAAATATTCAATTGAGGCATATTACGGTACAATACCAAGGTGGTGGTACAAAGGCTGATGGTTTGCGTTCGTTTCCTGAATTAGCCAAAGGTTATCCTGAACCATTTTTGCTCGGAAAAACGCCGGCTTACGGCTTGTTTGTTCGGCATGTGCAGGATTTAACATTGAGTGATATACAATTTGAAACAATCGAAAATGATGAAAGGCCTGTAATGTATTGTAATGATGTAAATGGGATTGAAATAGACGAATTGAAAGCACCGGTAGCCAGGGGTATACCTGCTGCTGTTTTACATAACGTAAAAAATATTGAAATAAGGCATGCACCCTTATTTCAAAGTGTTGTGGCTGATTAGTGTTTGATAGGTGAAAGTTATTCTGTTCGTTTATTTGTATTCATACTGTAGGTTTCCCATCTTTAAATCCGGCTTTTTTATGTGAACCATCGCAAAAGGGTTTATTACCCGATTGACCGCATCTGCAAAATGCCGTTACTTTATTCTTTCTTGTTTCATGGCCAAAGGCATCTGTAATCCATACATTTCCATACACCAATAAGGGTCCGTCAGGTACTGCTTCCAATTTCGTTTCAGCTTTTATTTCAACCGAGCTTTCATCTTCTGCAATATTATTGTAATAAGATAAAGCGCCTGACGGGCATTGGTTTACCTGCTGTATTAATTGTGCAGTAGTGGCTGCCTGTATATTAATCCATGGTTTCAGATCAGTATTAAAAACAAGTGGTAATCCGCGTACACAAATGCCTGAATGAATGCATACGCCCGGCTTCCAGACAATGGTTATTTCACCATTAGTATATTTTTTTGTCATTGTTCCTTTATTCATAGCGTATGGTTTAGCGTTGTATGAATATGTGTGCTTCCCGATAAAATTTTATGGATAGGACAACGATTGGCAATATACAGCAAGCGTTCCTCCTGTTCTTTTGTTAAAGTTCCAGTGAATTGAATGGTTCTTTCTATTTGCGTACCTTTTTCCGGTTCGGCTTCTGTTGTAATATTCACTTGTACCCGAATACAGTTTAACGGCCATTCTTTTCTGTCGGCATACATTCTAAGTGTAATGGCAGTGCAGGTTGCCAAACTGGATAATAGTAACTCATGTGGATTCATTCCTTTTTGAGTGCCACCTACATCCAAATGCTCATCGGCAATAAATATTCCTGATGGCGTTTCTAATGTAGTGCTGTATTTTTCCCGATGTATGGTAGCTGTAATTTGCATGGGTGTGAATTGGTATTTATGTGAATTGGTATTTAAATGTACTAATCTAACTTCAGATCAATTCAAAACAGGGTGTTCCTTTTCCTGTTTTTCGCACTTTTTTAAACCTTCCGCTGAAAGTATTGATTTACTGGATTGACTTTTGAAGGTGGGTGTTACAGAGCAGAAAAAGGAGAGTACTTTTTTTCTGCTATTGTTTTCATCATACTTCACTCCGCCGGAGTGATGACAAACTTTTTTTGGAGAAGGTTATCCCTACAAAGCCCCTCAGGGGCAACGGTATGTTGAAGCGTTAATATGGAGGCGAATTTAAAACAAGCTAATTGTTTTCGCAAAAAATCAAAATAGGTTTTATATGGCTTAATACAATTGCTCATCATAAGGCAAGGGGTCTACCGTTAGAGGCTCCTTATTTTGTATAAAAGGATTGCGGTAGGCTACATAAGCCGATAAGCTGCACATTAATATCAATAAAGATAAACCTTTTGAAAGTCCTGCTTTCTCTGATATAAATCCAATTACCGATGGCCCGGTTAAAAATCCTACCAATCCGCCTGTAGTTACCATCGCAAAGCCCTCCACAGTTGTTACGCCGGGTATATTGGCCGATGCCCTGAATAAAATAGGCACAATACAACAACTGCCTAAGCCCACCATCACATAACCTATAATTGCTATTAAAGCTACCGGAGCGGTTACTACTACTAAAAATCCGGTTGCTGCCAACATAGCACCATATACAACCATATTTTTACTGCCTAATTTGGTAATCAATGTATCGCCATTTAGTCTGCCAAAAGTCATGGCAACCGAAAAACCGGCATAACCCAAACTGAGCAATGCTTTGGGTGCATGCAATACTTCTTTAAAATAAATGGCACTCCAGTCGGCTACACAACCTTCCGCCATAAAACTCACCATGCAAATAAATGAAATACCCAATATGGTTAAGGAAGGTAATTTTACTTCTGAACGGGAATGAATGATATCAGTATTGCTGAGCAATTGTGCTTTGTTGGAAAGAATCACCGTAACAATGAATAATACCACCAGCACAATTTGAATGCCGGGTGGTACATGCACCAAAAATAGCAAGGCCGCAATACCGGCGCTTACCGCCCCGCCTAAACTATACATACCATGACAGGTACTCATGAATAAGCGGTTGTATTTTTTCTCTAATAAATTCACCGTGGCATTGCTTGATACGCCATTTAAAAAACTGGTTAACCCATAACAATACAGGCATATCCAAAACATGGTTCTGTTCACCGAATTAATTTGCGCAATCATAATACAGGCCATGGTAATATAGCCACCTACCATCCACTTGCCCACTGGTATTTTACTGAAAATACGGGTAGAAATCAGCATGCCGGTGATGGCTCCTAAAGGCGATAACAACAAAGAAAGCCCGAGGCTGCCATCACTAAAACCCATACGGGCTTTAATGCCGGGAATGGAAGCTACCCAAATTCCAAAAATTAAACTGGAGGTGGCAAATAAAAAACCCACTGCCAGTACTGGTTTGGTTTTAATAAAAGCAAGTATATTTTTTAACATAAAGGTTTGCTGACTGGCCTGTTCAGCTACAGGATTGTTGCAGCAAATTAATACATTTTATGTCGCATTTTGAATGCTATTATTTATTTTGATATTGGTTAAGTTTCCTGCCATACTATGGTGGCAGCTATACCAATATCCTGTTACCTTCTTTACCATTCTCTGATTTTGTGCAGCAATATCGGCCTGTTGATAGCAAAATATGCAGGTATGCTTCATGCATACAAATTGTGTTTCATAGGTCATTTGCAATGATGAATGGCAGTACTGTTTTCGGAACGATTGTATTAACTTGCCATTCTTGGTATTGTTTGTATTCAATTCATAAAAGTATGTCGTACATCACACATTTACAAAAAGACAAGAAACTGGCTACCGTTATCCGGCATCATGAACCTTTTTGTTTGCAGCCGCGTAAGCCGGTGTATCTGCAATTGTGTAATGCCATTATTGGCCAGCAACTGTCGGTAAAAGTGGCGGCTGTTATAAAAAGCAGATTTCTGGCATTATATCCATCTATTCCTACCCCCGCCGATATTGCACAAACGCCTTATGAACAATTAAGAAGCATTGGTTTATCGCATGCCAAAGCCAATTATGTACATAACGTAGCCCAATTTGCGTTAATAAATGGTATGGAGCAAAAACAATTGAGTAAAATGAGTGATGGGGAAGTGATTGATTATCTTACCCAAATAAAAGGCGTAGGGCGTTGGACAGTAGAAATGTTACTCATGTTTACTTTAGGAAGAGAAGACGTATTTTCTGCAGATGATTTGGGTATTCAACAAGCTATGCAAGCCATTTATCAACTTCCGGCAATGGACAAAAAAGCACGGCGTGAAAAATTAGAAAAAATTGCCAGAAAATGGCGCCCTTATCGCACTTATGCCTGCTTACATTTATGGCATTGGAAGGATAACCCACCGCACTTTAATTGAGAAACATGCATTATACCAATCGGCAGGGAATTTCCAAGTCTTCCGATAAATAATAAATGGCGCAAAGCCGGTGGTATCCATCGGCAATGATTAATTTTTGCTCACCACGTATCAACAAAATTGGGGAAAGTTTTTTTCCCTTTTTTACTTTTTTGATATTTTCATTCACGTGCAAATTATCGGCAGGTAATAATGGTAATTGTGCGGCTCGCAAAATGTCTTTTGCTTTTTTGCGAATGGTTTTGGCTTTTTGAAGCTGAGCAGCATATTGTTTGGCTTCAGGTAAAGGAAATAATAATTCCAGATAGTCTATCGCTGCCGGAAAATCGTGTGTTTCGGGTTCGGGTAACCAGTATTTAGCCATGTTTGTTTTATTTTCAATAATAACGTTGAAGTTAAAGCATTTCTGATGTGGGTACACAAAAAACCGGTAAACTGTAATACAGGGTTACCGGTTTGGAAACAGATAACAGATTCGTTTATGGATTTGTGCTGTTAATGAAATCTGCAATATCTTTCTTAAAAGTAACCAATGATGCAGGGTGCACATACATCATGTGTCCGGCATCAAAATATTTCATACTGATATTTTTTTGAATAGCGGGTTCTAATCCCAAATGATCCATGGTGTATTCTGTACCATAAAAAGGCGTAGCCAAATCATAATACCCATTGAATACCAAAACTTTCAAATTGGGATTCTTGCTCATGGCATTGGCCAAATCTGGTGCGGTAGAAGGCGGGTAAACTCCTTCGCCCCAAAGGCCGCCTTTGCGCTGCCAATCCCATTTAAATCCTTCTGCATTATAAGCAGAAATATGGTAATACATGGTTTTATTCACCTTCAGCTCATTGTACAGGTAATTTAAAAAAGTAGCGGTATATGCCGGTGTAATGGCTGTGCTTTGTGGGTCAAATCTTGCATTTTCGGCTAATAAATTTTGATTAATACCGGTAAAGCGACTATCTAACCTGCCCACCGTAAGGTGCTGATCACGCAATAATTCCTGTGTAAACTGTGGCTCCGTTACCCTCAGGTTGGCTTTTAAAAGATAGTCCTTACTCAACCCGGTATAAGCGGCTAATTTTTCAGCCACGGCATTTTTAGTGGCTGCATCTATTTTATCGCCCAGCATCAATACAGTGGTATAGGCACCTTTGGCATAGTTGGTAACCTCTTCCAAAAAAGCGGGCAAATTAGCGGGCTGATTGGGTAATTTATGATGGAAATAAGCAGTGGCTGCATAAGTGGGTAAATACATTACATAAGAAATATCATCGCCCGGACCAAAAGTTAGCTGGCGCAGATCTAAAACGGAAGATACCAATATCACACCATTAACGGCAATGCCTAACCGTTCCTGCAGGTAATTTACCACACCAGCCGAACGCATGGTACCATAACTTTCGCCTAATAAATATTTGGGCGAATTCCAACGGTCGTTTTCTGTAATGTATTCTTTAATGAAATTACTGATAGAGCGCAGATCTTGATCCACACCCCAAAAATCTTTGTTTTGTGCTTTGCCAATGGCATGGCTAAAGCCCGTACCAATGGGGTCAATCATCACAATATCGGTTACATCTAAAATAGAGTTCTGGTTGTCTTCTACCTTATAAGGCGGTGGCGTTGGGGCTGCTAAATCGTTAACAACAACACGGCGTGGGCCTAAGGCACCCATGTGCAACCAAAGAGAAGATGAGCCAGGGCCGCCATTATAGCCAAACAAAACCGGTCGTTTACTCAAATCACTCACGCCATCTTTGGTATAGGCCACAAACCCAAAGCTGGCAATGGGTTCGCCCTTTTCATTGTTTAAGATAAGGGTACCGGCTGTGGCGGTATAATTCACTGTTTTGCCGGCAATTACAATACTGTGGTGTGTAATGGCTACTACCGGTTTTGCAGAAGTAGTATCATTCAATGGCTTGGGAGACGGGGGTGGTGTTGGTTGCCCCAATAGTTGTACAAATAGTGCAAATAATGCAATATGCAATAGGTACATTTTTTTCATATATAATTGATTGATGGTTTCATAAATACAAGTATTGGGGGCATTGCATTTTTAATCTTCCTTTTCTAACAAATACCAAATATTGCCTAAGTTAATAAAAATAAGCATTTCCCTATAGCGTAGCAAGCTCAAAAACAGGTTATTGTGCTATATTCAGTTCATTTAATACGTTTTTAATGCGCAGGGTAAGTGAGTCTTCATCGGTATAACCTCTTGCCAACAGATAAAATTTAGAATCCGATGCCTGCAGCAATACGGCCGGGAATCCCGTTACCTGTAATTGTTTGCAGAGCGCAAATTCGTAATAAGCTTTTTCTTTATATAATTCACTGTGCAATTTTTCGTAAAACATATCAATGGGCAAATGGTATTTGTGAAGCAGGTGTCGATATGCTTCATCATCTGTTAAATCCCTCCCTTCATAGTGTAAAGCATATTGCAAATCACTTGCAAAAGCCAATTGTTGATCCGGGAAATATTCTTTAAAAATACAGAGTGCAATGGCCGGTTTCTCAGAGTGCGAAAACCAGTCGCTCAGCTCCGGATGAAAAATATGCCAGAGATAATCTTCGCCAAAGCGAATACCCGTTGTTTTTTCAACAGTAGTATAAGCCTGTTGAATATATTGTGCAGTTGCGGCAATGGGGGTGGGCTGTTCGGGCAATACCATGCCACCGCTGAGCACTTCAACGGAAAAATATTCAGAAAACTGAGCGGTTATTTTTTTTAAAACCGGACTAAAACCATAGCACCAGCCGCAATAGGCATCATAACAATAAATGAGAATAGGTTGCATAAGCGATAAGCTACAATTGGGCAATATTGCTGCTGCAAGTTAGCAGGAAATTGTTACACAAATACTCATGGATGGTAAAGCATATAGCACAATACTTTTCCTGTTGATTTAAATACGCAAAGGAATGTACCCGCTTTGCGGGCTGCGCAGCGGTTTGTTGGTATTGACTGCATTAAAATGGTGCATCCGGTTTAAGCCAATAGCGGCAGGCATTGCCGTTGTGGTAGCAGGAAAAAACAGTTGCAGCAAATATGGCACTGGCAATCGTTGAAGCCATTTTCAGCCATTTGCTGTATTGGCGTTGTGGGCAAAAGCTGAATCAGTAAAAAAGCGTTTTTTATTGATTGAAGTTTTACTACGCACCAATTGCCGGCCGTACCATATAAAAGGAAGAAACAGTTGCCATAGTATATTGATTTTTTGTGTTTTCAATATACAACATTTGTGAGGTGGTTTCCAAATTTTTTTGCCGGTATTTTCTGCAAAATGTTACCGTAAAAACCGCAGATAAAACACCCGACATGGTTCATCCAATCACCATCCATCTCCCGGTTTACAGCGTTGCGTAACGCTGTTGTATCGAAGCAGTATCGAAAAAGGGTGGGGGCGGGTATATACCAATAGTGGTGAATGGGATGGGGCGGTTTGGGTTGATGCTACTCAGGTTTGTGAAATAGTAAACATGCGAATCTGTATTTTGGTAAGTGAATAGAGTGAATGAGTGAGCAGGATAAATACATTTTAATTATTTTATATAATAATTGGTAGGTGTTTTGTATATTTGAGAGATAACTGCCATTAATCTGACACAACCCAAGATGAGGAAAAGACGAGTTTGGTCAATTCAACATGAACTTTTAGAGAAAGCTAAGGAAAGCGCTTTAGCTGCTGTAAAAGTATTTAATGATCCACTTATAAAGTTTAAATCAGAGAGTTTTACAGTTTTAATGATAATTGCATGGACTTACCTGCTTCATTCCTATTATCGTTCAAAACGAATAGAATATAGGTATCATGAAGTTAAGAACAAGCGTAAAAAATTTGACAGGACAAAGCGAGGTTCATATAAGTTTTGGGAGTTGGAAAGATGTTTGAATGACAAAGCTTACCCAATCGACAATGATGCAAAAAATAATCTCAAATTTTTGATTGGTCTGAGGCATGAAATTGAACATCATATGACCCTCAACCTTGATGATTTTATTAGTGGACGTTATCAAGCTTGCATATTAAACTTTAATAAATACTTAACGTGTTGTGCTATTAAAATCTGTTTTCGTTTGAAACTCATTGCCTAATGGTGTTTCAGTAAACTCTTTATAACTAATGGCTGTTGAGCCAAGTTTATTGAAACATATGCTCAGTAAGTTTTTCAGAGCTTAATGGCACAACGCGTTAAATACTTAATAAAACTTTTTGGAAAAGTCAACTCTCTTGAACAATACTTATCATATTCGTTACAATTTTTGGAACTTTCAAAGCATAGGTTTACCTGTGCTTTTTTTGCAAATGGTATAATAAATAAGCACGCAATAATGATAAGCTAATAGTCAGTATTAATGGTTGTAAAAATTTTTGCTTATTTTTAAGGGTATAGGTTCATTTTGAGTTTTGCAAACATGTTGAATAATACATCCTCAATATTTTTTTAATATTGTTATATATAATAATGTTTAATATGTGAGTATATGGATATTCTTAAAAAATTGCCTTTCCAAACTGTTGAGAATTTTATCATTCGCGTAGGGGCAATAGAACATGGATGGATGGATATTACCATTGCAACCCCTGAAAAGCAATTCAGTTATTTAGCAAGCTATAGCACTGACCCATTGAATGATTTATTAAATGCTACTGTACTTTTATTAACAGATAAACCATTTCATATAAGAGGTAATTGGTATTTAAATGAAAAAGCTATTGTTATTCACGATTTGGAAGGTTCAATTATTTTATGGCTGATTATTAATTCAAATGGAATCTTTACAATCCTTATCTGGGAAGATATCAATCAGGAAATGATAGAGGATTTATGTCATTATAATTTTGAAAGTGCCATCTACCAAAAATTTGAATTTGAAGAACCACCTGATCTTTCAAAAAAATTATTATTTGCCTTAAATGTTTCGGCTATTTTTTTTGCGAAAACATTAAAAAATATTCTTGATGATTTAAAAGAAAGGGTTGAACAAAATAATTACGAAGACAACTGGGGATATGAATATTCTGAAGAAAATTATACAAAGCTCATCAATTGGTTGGCAACTCATTCATAAATTATACTGTTGTTCTGATACACTATTTTATTTTCAATCTTAGATTTTATTTTCAAAACAATATTTTTAATTGTGAATAAGTTTAAGATAGGGGAAACATGTTATTGAATATCATCGCAAATTCGTGAACCTTTGTATAAAATAAAAACATGAAAACAAAATTAGCTGCTGTTTTACTTGCAACAACTTTCCTGTCTTGTGGCGGAAATAGGAACCAGGCCGCAGAAAATAAAACTCCCCTTGCAATGGCAGGAACCTGGCAACTGATTACCGGTACTGTGATTCAGAAAAATGATACGGTAGTAACAGATTATACCAAAAATATTTCTTTCATTAAAATTATCAACAATACCCATTTTGCTTTTTTGCAACATGATTTGAACAAAGGAAAAGACTCAGTCGCTGTTTTTGTTGCCGGCGGAGGAAAGTATTCACTGAACGATAGTGTATATACCGAACATTTAGAATATTGCAGTGACAGAAACTGGGAGGGCAATGATTTTACTTTTACGGTTACCATGCACCAGGATACACTTATTCAAAAAGGAATAGAGAAGGTAGATAATGCTGGTGTAAACAGAATTAATATTGAAAAGTATGTTCGGGTAAAATAATCATTGCACAGCCACTAATTTTTATTTTTAGCCACGAATAACGCAAATGAACACGAATTGAAAGGAAATATATTCGTGTATTCGTGGCAATCAAACTTCGCTACAACCAAAATATTCATAGCAATGCAATCATTCGTGGCATCTATACCTTAAATTTGAAGAGAAAAAAGTTATGCCTTCAAAAATAGTGCTGGTAACCGGCGCAGCGGGTAATCTGGGAAAAGCAGTGGCACAAAAATTTGCCGACAATCAATATCAGGTATATGGCTTTGTACACAAAAAACAGGGCAATGATAATGATACAGTGCCTCAAAATCCTTTTATACAAGTGGAATTAGATTTATTAAATGAAGCCGCCTGTAGTGCGATGGTGCAAAATATTACAGAAAGTAGTGGAAGTATTGATGTGGCTGTTTTAACTGCCGGCGGTTTTGCAATGGGAAATATTGCTGTAACCGATACAAAAGCCATTCAGGCCCAGATGCAGTTGAATTTTGAAACAGCTTATAACATAGCAAGGCCGGTTTTTTTGCAAATGATGCAACAAAAACAGGGACGTATGTTTTTAACAGGTTCAAAAGCCGGTTTAAATACTACCCATGCAAAAGGCGTAACGGCCTATGGTTTATCCAAGTCGTTGCTTTTTCGATTGGCTGAAATTATGAATACAGAGGCAAAAGGAACCAACGTAGTTGTTGCTGTAATTGTACCAACGGTTATCGATACGCCGCAAAACAGGGCCGATATGCCGGATGCCGATTTTTCTACATGGACAAAGCCTGAAACTATTGCCCATATTATTTATGATGATGCCCATAAAGCCATTGCTAATGTAAATGAACGGGTGATTATCATATAACTGTATTAAAGCTATCAAAATCTGCAGGCATATTTATTCATTCCTAAGATGCTAAATTTTATAATCATGCAAAACAAATTTTGGGAAATTACAATAGATGTTGTTAATTCTACTTGAATATCTTTAAATTTCTTAATGATGTGCAGGCTTAAAATTGCATTTGAATTGTATTGTTGGTATCTTTAACAGCAGCATCATTGCTTTAAATGATGTTACTACAATAGATTGCATTACGGATTTATGAGAAGGTATTTATTTGTAAATCTTATCTGCGACTTTTGTCACAAAATGCATTTATTTTTATTCAAAACTTTGCAGGATGGAAAATTCAATTCAAAAGCATTGGGACAATGTATATCAAACAAAAGAACCCGATCAAGTCAGTTGGACACAAGCAACGCCAAAAACATCGCTGGATTTTATACATTCATTCGGGTTATCAAAAACTGCAAAAATTATAGATATAGGTGGTGGTGATAGTAAACTGGCAGATTATTTGTTGGAAGAGGGTTTTGAAAATATTACAGTATTAGATATATCATCGCAGGCACTCGAAAAAGCAAAGAAACGGTTGGGCGATAAAGCGCAAAAAATTAAATGGGTGGTGAGCGATATTACTGAATTTAAGCCCGATACAACTTATGATATATGGCACGACAGAGCAACTTTTCATTTTTTAATCACTAAGGAGCAGGTTGCCAAATACCTGTCAATTGCAAGAAATTTCGTTACGGGTTATATCACAATTGGTACTTTCTCAGATAAAGGCCCGGAAAAATGCAGCGGCCTGCAAATTAAACAATACAGCGAAGCAGCATTAACCTCTGAACTACAAAATGGCTTTGATAAAATACGTTGTATCACGGAAGACCATATTACACCTTTTCATACAAAACAAAATTTTCTTTTTTGTAGTTTTAAACGCCATATCAGTAAATAGTTTAAATAAATAACAGGTAACCAATTTGCTTTCCCATTAGGTACAAGTGGTTTTCAAATACCAATTTGTAATGGTTGAAAAGGCATAACAACCTGTCTTAATGTTCGCTGTACTTCAAGTTGCAAAGAAAAATACCTGGAAGAATGAAATAACATACATTCAAACAACAAACAGAAATTGTTACTACTCTTCAGTTTACACAAAATATTCCATCCCGCAATATTTTTCTACCTTTGCCCTCACAAATTGAATCATTCTTAAAAAATAGTATATGCCCGGTTTTGAATTATTTGGCGATGAAGAAAGAAAAGAAGTGAATGAGGTGCTGGAAACAGGTATCCTGATGCGCTATGGTTTTGATGGCCCGCGGAAAGGAATTTGGAAAGCAAAAGAGCTGGAAACAGCCATTACCCAAACCTTTGGATGCGGCTATGCACAATTAACCAGTAGCGGTACTGCTGCCTTAACTACAGCTATGGCGGCATTGGGTATTGGTGCAGGAGATGAGGTGATTATGCCCTCCTTTACCTTTGTAGCCAGTTTTGAAGCAGTATTGAGTGTGGGTGCCATTCCTGTACTGGTAGATGTGGATGAAACCCTTACACTGAACCCCGTAGCGGTAAAAGCAGCCATTACACCGGCTACCAAATGTGTAATGCCCGTGCACATGTGCGGCAGTATGGCCAATTTAGATGAACTACAGCAAATTTGTAAGGCTCACCAACTTATTTTACTGGAAGACGCCTGCCAGAGTATTGGCGGTACTTATAAAGGTAAAGCCTTAGGCACTATTGGCCACGCCGGTACTTTTTCATTCGATTTTGTAAAAACCATTACCTGTGCTGAAGGGGGCGTGGTAATGACCAACGATCATGCCTTGTATGAAAAATGTGATGGTTATACCGATCACGGGCATGATCATAAAGGGGTGGACCGTGGTGTGGATGAACACCCTTATTTGGGTTATAATTTCCGCATTAGCGAATTGCATGCTGCAGTAGGTTTGGCGCAAATTAAAAAACTGCCCCGCTTCTTGGCCATACAACGCAATAACCATGGACAACTGAAAAGTATATTGGAAAAAGTATCGGCCATTCAGTTCAGACAGGTACCTGACCCATCGGGCGATAGCTGTTCTTTTCTCAGTTGGTTTTTACCCACCGAGGCCATTACCAAAGCCGTAGTGGCCGAAATGAAAGCACAGGGTATTGTAGCCGGCAATTTTTACTGGTTCGATAATAACTGGCATTATGTACGCAAATGGCATCATTTGAAAAATATAGCCGCATTAAATCCACTGAATGATGCACAACAAAAAGCATTGCTGCAAATAAAAACGCAGGATTTTTCTGCCAGCGATGCTGTGATGAGTCGTTGTATATCTACTGCTATCAGTATGTTGTGGACACCCGAACAAATTACTGAAAAAGGACAAAAAATGGTAGCTGCCATTGAAAAGGTTTTACAACAACATCAGGTGAACGCTTAAATAAAACAGCATGCCGCAGTTTCCTTTTAAAGGTAGTGTAATGCCCGGATGGCAACGTAAATTATTGTATGCAATTATACTGCTGAATATTGTTTTTTTAGCATTTCAGTTAGCAGTCTATTTAAACAATCATACTAAAAGCAGCAGCATCTTTTATATCGTGTATGCATTGCTGTTGATTGCTTATTGCGTGATACGTTTAAGAACCGGGAAAAAACCACGCCATTATATTGCTGTAGAAGCAGATGGGATGGAGTGGAATTTCCCATTGTTTACTGCTCCGGAAAAAATAAACTGGTCGGCCCTGCAGGGTATTCGAATGGTTGGGAATACCTTAATGCTGTGGCCAAAATCAGGTGAAGCAGTTACCATTGATTTGCAGCAGGGTTTTGATGCACCTGCTATACAATCCATTCAAAGTTGGGTGCAGCAACAGGCAAAGGCAAACCAAATTCGTGTGGGTAACTAATGATTATTTGTTTAATGGAGTTTCCCTTCTAATCGGTCTACATATTGCACACTGCCCAACCGAAACCGCAGGGGTAATTTTGTTTTTCGCTCAAATTTCCATTCTTCACGGCAAAAAAAGGGTAATTGACGGGTATAATGATTGGGTTGCAGGCGGAAGGGTGTTATTGTAGCTGTACTGTCGCTCAATGCAGTTGCAGTAGTAGTTACAGGTGTTTGTGCAGACAGGTATATACTACAAATTAGTATAAAAATTAGCATTAAACCGAATAGTTTCGTAGCCATGATGGGTGCATTGTTCGTAAATTTACGGCGTTATTGTGGATGCTGCAATTTCTGTTGAGCCGAATAGCGAACAGAACTTTGCAGTGTGCGACGCAACCGGTGTAAAATAGTAGTACAGGCGCCGGTAACATACAAATATATTTTATTGAGGAAGAAAGATAGATTATGTCATTAAGTCAGGGTTTACAACAAAAATTATTACAAAAATTATCGCCACAGCAAATTCAGTTGATGAAATTGTTGCAGGTACCTACGGCCTATTTGGAAGACAGGATTAAAGAAGAACTGGAAGAAAATCCTGCGCTTGAAATGGAAGAAAATGAGCATGAAGAAGGGATGGAAGCGGAACTGGAGGATGAGTTTGACAGCAGCAATGAAGAAGATTTTGAAAAAGACGGGAGTGAGGATGAATATGAAAATTTGGATTTGAGTGAATATGTGGCGGATGAAGATGGAGAGATTGCTGATTATAAAATGAAGGATGAAAATTATCCTGAATTGGATGATGGCAAAGTAATACCCATTAAAAGTGAAACCAGTTTTTATGAATTATTGGTACAGCAATTAGGGTTGCTGCATTTAGATGAAAAAGATTACAAGATTGCTGAACAAATTATTGGTAGTTTGGATGATGATGGCTATTTGCGGCGTGAACTTTCGTCAATAGTAGATGATTTGGCTTTCAGGCAAAACATTATAACTACTGAAAAAGAAGTGGAAGAACTGATTAAAAAAATACAGCAGTTTGATCCGCCCGGTGTGGCAGCCCGCGATTTGCAGGAGTGTTTGCTGATACAATTGGAAAGAAAAAAGAATGACGGCAAGTCGGTTACGTTAGCCATAGAAATTTTAAAAAAATATTTTGATGAGTTTACCAAAAAGCATTACGAAAAAATTCAGCGGGGAATGAATTTAACCGATGAAGCATTGAAAGAAGTGATGCAGCAGATTATTAAATTAAACCCCAAACCCGGTGGCGATGCCGGTGAAATGAATAAGGTAGACAGTTACATTATTCCCGACTTTTTTATTTTTAATAATGCAGGCAGGTTAGAGCTAAGCCTGAATAATAAAAATGCTCCCGATTTACGCATTAGTGATACCTATCGCGAAATGATGCGGGAATATGAACGCGGCAGTAAAAAAGATAAACGCCAAAAAGAAGCAGTTTTGTTTATTAAACAAAAAATTGATGCCGCCAAATGGTTTATTGATATGATAAAACAACGGCAGCAAACTCTGGCGGTAACTATGGAAGCGATTATGAACCATCAGAAAGATTTTTTTTTAACGGGCGATGAAACTAATTTAAAGCCCATGATTTTAAAAGATATTGCAGAGAAAACCGGCTTAGATATATCAACCGTTAGCAGGGTGGCCAACAGCAAATTTGTGCAAACTGAATTTGGTACCTACCGGTTGAAATATTTTTTCAGTGAAAGTTTAAGTACCGATAGCGGTGAAGAAGTAAGTACCCGTGAAGTGAAAAAGATATTGAGTGATATGATTGAAAGGGAAGATAAGCGAAAACCGCTGAGCGATGAACAATTAACCGATATGTTGAACCAGAAAGGCTACAATATTGCAAGGCGAACCGTTGCTAAATATCGGGAACAATTGAACATACCGGTAGCTCGTTTGCGTAAACAATTATAAAGTATGACAACAAAAAATATGGATATGGAGGAGCAATTATATACTACCCCTGTAAAAAGTTTATGGCTGGTATTTCCGGCTAAAGTGCTTTCGTATTTATTTCATCCTTTGTTTATACCTACTTACTTTTTTTTGTATTTGGTATATCGGTTTCCTTATCTGTTTACAGATATCAGTGTATATCAGTTAAAATTAAAGGTGTTTAGTACTTTTTGGATGACAGCTTTCTTTCCTGCATTTGCTGTGTTTTTATTGTATAAATTAAAATTTGTATCCAGCATTTATTTGCGAACCGCTAAAGAGCGCATAGCACCGTATATGATTACCATGTTTTTTTACTGGTGGATGTATTACCTCAGTAAAAACATGACCAATCAGCCTGAGGCATTGCAGTTTTTTTATTTTGGCATTTTCATCTCAACTTCCATCGGACTTGTGATTAATAATTTTATCAAAATCAGTTTACATGGTATTTCCATGGGTAGTTTATTGGCTGCCATGATATTGCTTTCTTTTTTTTACCAAACACCCATGGGAATGGCCATTAGCATTACTGCGCTTATAACTGGTATGGTAGCTACCAGCCGATTGATTGTTAGCGACCATACCACACAGGAAGTGTATGCCGGTTTAATATTGGGTATAGCCTGCCAATTAATTGGTTACTTTTTTGCGATGTAACCGGGCCACAGCTTTATTTTTAGTTAGCCACGAATTACCCTAATGCACAGGAATGGTGTGGGAGAAAAAATATTCGTGCATTCGCGGCAACATATATTATGCATTGATTGTGGTATAGCCACAAATAACACGAATTTGCACGAAGGGAAATGTGCAAGAATAAACATAAAATCTCTTGTTAGGCTATCCTTCATATTTTTCAATATGAATGTCTGTGGATTAGGATAAGCGCATGTTTAATCGAAATGATTTTAGGGATATTGTCTCGAATTATATTCGAAGATAAATTGGGATAGTTAGTTTCTTACATTTGAAAACATAAAGAAATTATATGGAAAAAATAATTTACAAAGAAGAAAGCTACAGCATTATTGGGGTATGTATGGAGGTTCACAAATTCTTGGGTGCCGGTTTCTTAGAAATTGTTTATAAGGATGCTTTAGAATATGAATTTAAATTAGCAGGGATTCCATTTGAAAGAGAGAAAGAATACGCTGTTAATTATAAAGATTTCATACTTCCACATAAGTTTTATGCCGACTTTGTATTGTACGATAAAATTATTCTTGAAGTAAAAGGGGTTTCTCAAATTGCAGAAGAATTCACAGCACAATGCATCAACTATCTGAAAGTTTCTTGTAATAGACTTTCATTACTTGTAAATTTTGGAGAAGAGAAATTAAGTTATAAACGAATTGTTTTATAGATTTTTCCGAAATACAATAATTTTTTTAGCCACGAATAACACGAATTTGCACGAAGGGAAGTGTGCAAGAGGTATTCGTGCATTCGTGGCAGTAAAATTTATGTATTTGTGGCTTGAACCAGGATAGTAGGCATCATGGTAATTTTTGATTTCACGGAATTAGAAATTAAGCAAGCAGCCTCTGATTTTTGAAGTACCCTTTCTGCTCTTTCCCGGTCTTTTTCATCGGTAATGGTTACCGTGGGTTCTAATACCACTTCACTCATCATAAATTTACCATCTACCTGTTCTAATTTTCCTTTTGACCGGCAACTGAAACCTGTATAGGTTAATTTTGAATTTTCAGCGATGGCCAAGAAAGTAGTCATTAAGCAACTGCTTACGGCTGCCGTAAACAAATGTTCGGGCGACCAAATGCCCGGCATACCTTTCGGAAAATCGGGCGGAGTGGCTACTTCAATACAACTGCCTGCATCTTTGTTTAATTCGGGTGAACACATCACCCCTTTGCGTTCTGAATTCCAGTTCACATCTACCTGATAATAATGTGCTTCCATGGTATTTGTTTTTTATTTTTTAAATTTCTTCTTTACAATTTTCACAATCCATTTCAAATTCCAATGTGCTGTGTCGAATATTTGCATGTTCCAGTTCGTGCCGGATGGCTTCTTTTATGGTGGTGATGGTAGCAATGCTGGCAGAATCTGCCACTACAATATGTGCCGTTAAAGCATTGTAGGTAGTACTGATGGCCCATACATGTAAGTGATGTACACTTAAAACGCCGGGCACGGATTCTATTTTTTTTTGAACATCGGCCAAATGAATGCCTTTGGGTACTGCATCGATCGATAAATTGAAACTGTCTTTCAATAAATTAATGGTACTGAATAAAACAACAATGGCAATCACAATACCAATGACTGCATCGAGCCAATACCAACCAGTATATTGAATCAATATACCTGCAATGACTACACCCAATGAAACCAATGCATCTGCAGCCATGTGCAAATAAGCGCCTTTAATGTTCAAGTCTGTTTCTTTTCCTTTTAAAAATAACAGTGCAGTAGTTGCATTGATCACAATACCAATGCCTGCAACTAATGCCATATTTTCTCCATTAATAATTTCAGGGGTTTTAAAACGGGTAATGCTTTCCCAAATAATAGTTGCCACTGCAATCAACAATATAACGGCATTGATGAGCGATACCAATACCGTAGATTTCCGATATCCATACGTAAAGGTTGCTGTGGGTTTGGATTGCGCTAATCGATAGGCCAGCATGGCCAAAAACAAACCGGCTACATCACTCAGATTATGTCCGGCATCCGACAGCAATGCCATAGAGTGATAATAGAAACCGCTGACTGCTTCCACTATTACAAATAAGGTATTCAAAACAATGCCAATCCTAAAAGCCCTATTCAGGTTACTGATGGTATTGGAATGGTGATGCGAGTGATGGTGATGGTCATGCATTTTACAAATGTTTGTGGGTAATGCGTGGCAACTGTATGGTGGTATAAATTTCTGTATTTTATTTAGTGTAATAAAAATTGTTTTGTAAGTAATATTTATTACCTGTCACCCTTCTCAATGTATAAACTCCAAAAAGTATACAATACTTTAGTGAAAATTTCATTTTCAATGTATGTGCTGTTTCATCCATTTTGGGATGCATTTTATTGAACCAATCTTATGCAATAATTGATTCTACTGATGATTACACTATACTTTAAATCTTGTAATGGGCGAAAAATATTTTCTTAGTAAGGATTTACTTCCTGCTTTTTCTGGTCTTTTTTTGCCACACTGATTAAAAGTACCGGCAATAAAATTAAATTGGTAAGGGTACCCATTACCAATGTAAAGGAAGTTAACCAGCCCAATACCTGCGTGCCGCCAAAATTGCTGAAACAAAAAATCACAAAGCCTGCAATTAACACCAGCGAGGTATAAATAATACTTACACCGGTGTATCGAATGGTTTGTACAATGGTTTGTTTTACCTGAAAATTATAATGGGGTAACTCTTGTTTGAAATTCACCAAAAAGCGAATGGTAACATCAATTACAATACCCAATGCAACACTGAAAACCAAAACGGTAGAGGGTTTGATGGTAATATTCAGCCACCCCATTAGTCCGGCTGTAATGACTAATGGAATGAGGTTGGGAATTAAAGAGCAGATTAAAATACGCAAGGATTTAAAGAGGATAAACATAGCAAGGGCTATTAATAAAAATGCCCAGAAAATACTGTCTTTTAAACCATTGATAATAAAGCTGGAGCCTTCTAAAAAAGTAACACTGCTGCCTGTAAAAGTGATGGTATAATTGGCCGTATCAAAAATTTGATCCGCCTTTTGTTGAAATTGGTGAATGAGTTGTTGTAATGCAATACTGCCTATATCTTTCATATTCACACTAATCCTTGCTTTCTCTTTTTCTGAATCCATAAAACTGTTCATCAGTTTACTGAAACCGGTTTTGTTATGGGTATCAGTCTTTGTCCTTAAGTAAGGAGCCAAAAAAATCATATCACTTTCATAAGGAACAGTATAACTGGCGCTATCGCCATCAAAATAAGCCTGCTTGGCAAATTTCAATCCTTGCACAATAGACAGTGGTTTGGCGGTGGCCGGATTTTGGGCAATGTACTGCGAGAATACATCTATTTTTTGCAATGGCCGGGTAGAGCGGACTAAACCCATTTTCTTTTTGGTATCTACAATAATTTCCAAGGGCATAATACCTTTAAAATTGTTTTCAAACCATTTCAGGTCGGTGTATATTTTATCTTTTTTAGGAAGGTCATCCACAATATAACTTTCACTTTTTAATCGGAAGATACCTGCAATGGCAAACAAAGTAACTGCAATGGTTACGGCATATACCCAACGAGAATGGTAAAGCGCCCAACGTTCAATTCCTACCAATATTTTTTCTAAAATTTTATTATCCAAATAGCGCACATGTTTGGCTTGTGGTGCGGGTAAAAAACTGAGTATAATAGGAATAAAAACCAAAGAAATAAAGAACAAGGCCATGATATTAATACCGGAAATCACGCCAAACTCTTTCAACAACTGACTTTTGGTAAGAGCAAAAACAGCAAACCCAATGGCGGCAGCTAGATTGCAGAATAAGGTAACAATACCCATACGGCCAACCATTTGAATCAGTGCCTTTTCCTTATCGCCTGTATCTCTATAGGCCAAATGGTATTTATTGAGAAAATAAATGCAATTGGGAATACCAATTACAACAATTAAAGAAGGGATTAAAGCTGTTAATAAGGTGATTTTATAACCTATTAAAACCATGGTGCCGAGTGTAGTAATCACCCCGAAGCCAACTACCAGTAAACTCATAATAGTTGTGCTTAATGAGCGGAAGAACAGGAATAATGTTATGGCAGAAAGCAAAAATGAACCATAAATAAACCAGTTCATTTCCTGTTTAATGCGGTTGCTGATGATGGTTCTAATATATGGTAATCCACTTAAATATGTTTCAATACCGGTTTGTTGTTGAAAGGCATCTACCTTATTCTGTATGCGCTGAATTAAAAAAGTGCGGGCCTTGCTGTTAACGGAATCATTATTCAGCGTAACGGCCATTAAATAAGCATGGGTTTTCGGATTATACAACAGATTGCGATAAAATGGCAGGTTATTGAATTGGTTTTCATCCTTTGTTAAGGCATCTTGTGTGGTATAAGGATAATGAAATATTTTTTTTGGAACTAAGGCTTCCGTGACACTGTCTTTTACAAGATTAAAAGCGTCGGGAATGCTCAAAACATTTTGTACTGCCGGAATGGTTTTTAATGTTTTGCCTAAGTTGGTTGCGGCATTAAAAAGTTTTGGGGTATAAAAAGCACTGTCTTGTATGCCAATCACCATTATGCCACCATCACTGCCAAAAGTTTTTAAAAATGCTTCATATTCCTTATACTTTTGGTTATTGGTGGGAATGGCTTTGGTAAAATCATAACTCAACTGCACTTTTGAAGCCTGCCAGCCCATAAAGCCAATTACTAACAACAATACAAATAACAATACAATTCTATACTTAATAATAAACTTACCTAATGAGTACCACATGTGGTTTGGTTTGATGATTTCCGGTTCTGCAAATAAATAAAATAAAACGCAGAATGAAACTTGTAGTACAATATTTACATGACTTGTAGCCATTTAGATACACTTTGATTAAAATATAGAAATGATAAACTTTCGTTAAAAGACGTTTGTATATTAGTGTTGCAATTCCAATTTTCTATGAAGAGTACCACACGCATAATGCTATGGGTATTTGCCACACTTGGAGGATTTACCCAGGTACAATCACAAACCAGTGGCTTATGCAACAGCGCAGCTTTAAAGCCTGTGTTTATTCAGGATTTTGGAACTGCAAGTTCTCCAACTGCTACTTCAGAGGCTGCTCCTGGTTCAACCAGTTATATTTATGGGAACGTGGGTACCGATGGGCATTATATTATTACACCATTAGTACAAAATGCCCATAAAAGTGACTGGGCAATCGGTGGCGACCACACTGGTAATACCAATGGTAATATGTTTTTAGTGAATGCCGGAGGTAATAATTCCATTTATTTCAGAGATACCGTTAGTAACTTATGTGATGGCTCTGTTTTTAACTTTTCAGCCTGGTTAGCCAACGTTAACTCTCCAAATACACAAACAGTTTGTGGATCAGGACTGGTTTATGCCAGGGTAATTTTTAATGTAAAGGATTTGAATGGGAATATTTTAGGTACCATAACAACCGGTAATTTGCCCTTGTCTCCCACAGCCGGTCCATTAAACTGGAACCAATACGGCTTTCAGTTTGCTTTACCTGCCGGAATGAATACGTTAGTGTTAGAAATGGTAGACTATTATGGAGGCGGTGCACAATGTGGCAATGATTTGGCATTGGATGATATATTATTTACTGCCTGTACCCCCAACGTAACAGCCAATATTACAACAGCAAATTCGGTTTGTGTGGGTAGTACAGCCAATATAGTGGCTTCCTTGGTCAACAATCCTTTCACAGCACCTGCTTATCAATGGCAAAAAAGTACGGATAATGGTACTACCTGGAATAATATTGGTGTGCCGGTAAATACCAACAGTCTTACTATTAATAATGTGCAATTATCAGATAGTGGGTTATATCGGGTATTGGTTGGCCCTAATGCAGCCAGTTTAAATAGTGCATCTTGTATTACAGCTTCCAATAGTATACAATTATCTGTTCATCCCATTCCCATAGTAAGTGTTCAGTCCAATAGCCCTTTGTGTGCCGGGGGTACACTTTTTCTTTCTTCAACAGTTAATGGGAATAACAATTTTGTAAATAATAGTAAAAAGAATAACAATGACAACGACGACAATGATAAATCAAAAAATAATCATTCTAATACTTACTCATATCAGTGGAATGGTCCGAATGGATTTACTTCAACCTTAGCGAACCCCTCTATTGCTAATGTTACCACTGCAGCAAGTGGTAGTTATTTGCTAACACTTACCGATAACTATGGGTGCAGTAACACTGCACAAACTAGTGTTACAGTAAACCCATTGCCTGTTATTGCACCTATTACCGGAGATTCCGGTACTTGTGCCGGTAGCACAGTTCAATTGACTACCACAACAAAAGGTGGTGTTTGGAGCAGTAGTAATACTTCAGTAGCAACGATTGATACTACCGGAAAAGTGACTGCCATAAGTGCCGGTACTACCACAATTACTTATACCATGACCAATCAGTATGGTTGTAGTGTAAGTGTGGGCAAATCATTTACTGTAAACAGTGTGCAAATGTTGCCCGCAGTTGCCACTTGTAACAATGGTACCATTAAGTTTAGTAATACCCCTTATATGCCCACTTATGGAAGTAGTTCCGGAATCTATTTATGGACGGTAACCGGTGGTGGTACTAACTATGTAGCCGGTACTTCCAATACCAGTCGTTATCCACAAATTAAATTTGATGACAATTCTATTGATACGGTTACGGTAGCCTATACCGTAAATGGTATTACCTGCAGTAGCACACAAATTATATATATCCGTTCTACCATGCCCATTAGTGGTGGGGCAGATACACTTTGTGCCGGCACTACTGCAACATTTGTAAATCCGGTACCGGGCGGTACCTGGAGTTCATCTAATACAGGAGTAGCCACTGTTAGTCAGGCAGGCATTGTAACTGCAATTGCTGCAGGAACAACCACTTTAAGTTATACTAATGCATGCGGACAAACTGTAACAAGAAATATATTGGTTCAGGCTAAGCCGATAGTCAATCCTATTCAAGCATCGGCAAATGCGGTTTGTATGGGAAATACTTTAACCGTCAATACAACTTCCGTAGGTGGTGTTTGGATGAGTAGTAATACACAAGTGGCAACCATTGATAGTATCACCGGCGCGGTAACCATACTCCAGCCGGGTACTACTACCATTACCTATACCCTTCAAAACAAATGTGGGATTGCCAGTCAATCCATTACCATTACTGTCAATCCCTTGCCGACTGTACAACCCATCAATACAGGAAGCGGACAGGTATGTGCTGGCAGTAGTGTGACTGTAACAGATGCCACCCCCGGTGGTGTTTGGAGCAGTAGTAATACTTCAGTAGCAACGATTGATAACAGTGGGA
>NZ_SCKY01000091.1:0-1159 GCF_004100315.1 Hydrotalea sp. AMD
ATACCACCCCAACCACTCTAATTTTTTTCTTGACTTTTTGTTGTAGATGTGTTATGCCGCTGGCAACACCCCCCATGGCGACAACCGGACATTCGATAGGCGTAAACTATGAAACCCTGACTAAACCCCGGTCAGATACAATTAGACCCTGCCCCCGCTATCTGCCATAATCGGGGGGCATAACCTTTTAATTTTCTACTGGCTAAATATGGCAAAGCGAAAAGCCCCAATAATAACAGACAAGAACCCGGCACACTGGGTGAGGTTAAAAGGCGACACAACTCGAAATTACGTTAATACAAAAACAGGTGAGATAATATCCCGGCGACAATATGACGAAAAAATAGGTCGATTATCTAAAGAGGGATTAACAAACGAAACGCAAGCAAAAAAGAACAAAGCGGAAAACCCTATTGCATTTTCAGCAAAGCCCCGGAGGGGAAAGAAAAAAGGAGCTGAATTAAAACAATATGAAAAAGAAATAAAGAAAAATAAAGTTGAATTAAAACACAAGGACGGATACTTAACTAAATTTGTAGTGTCGCCTATTAACTCTGTCACGGTTGCTGAAGCATTCCAAGCGATAGCACAAATACCCAAGGCAAGAAGTTACAGGCGAATCATTACAATGAGGCCAAAAGACGGAGGGGCTGAGATAACCACTGCAACGCCTTATAATAATATTCCTAAAAATGTTGACGCTGTATTGGCAGAGTTAGAAGATTTAGACGAGATAATGTCTAGTTACAAATTTGGCGAAACCTACAATATTGAATCAATAACCTACATTGTTCGGATTAGAAAATGAAACAAACAAAATATGACCCAATTAAAAAATCAAATCGATGTAAGCCCGAGTTAATAGCTGCATTTGATTTTGAAACCGACAATTTAGGCGGTACTCTTTTAATGGGTCAATACGCCGCTTTAGATTTAGATGGAGAAGTTCAAGATTACGGTTATTTTGTTGGTACGCCGGACGAAATACTTTCAGAAATTTGGCGCGTTATGAATTATTATGATTCTCACCACTGGGTAGCACATAACGCGAATTATGATTGGCGTTATTTGTTGCCGTGGCTGGATGAAAACGGAAAAAATCTTTTTATATCATTGGCAACTGATACAAAGATTATGAGTGTTGAATGTGAAGCGGTAA